>NHFA02000023.1 GCA_002170315.2 Euryarchaeota archaeon TMED99 | reverse complement strand
TCGATGAACAGTTCCCCATCATCAACAGGTCCCGCAGGTTTGTCGAGTTGTGAACCAAAGGAGATTTCCTTCTTGATTTTGGGCTGATTCGAACCGATGTATTCGACCGTTGCTTCAACTCCGTCGGTGACGTTGAGGCCAGCCCCTCTACTTCCTTGGGAACGGGCAAGGTGAGAATCTTTCCAAATTGAAAACAGGAGCGTGATGTGCCCTCCGCATCGCTCGGTAACCATGATGTTCATTTGGACCATCAGCCGCAGTGACTTGAACTCTCTCCTATGTCAATGTTAATTTTGCTTTTTTTCACGAATTTTCTGTACTTGATGCCGTATTTCTTCATCATAGATGGCTTGTCTATCTTCCTCAGTAAATTCAGTATATTGCAACACATCCCCCATACAGGAAAAATGGTGGTCCAAATATCGAATTTCGTCTGGAATCATTTTGTAGTAATCGGGGTCGCTTTGCCCCAATACGATTCCGTCAGAGGTGTAGGCATCAATCCACTGATATTCTTTTTTTTCGTGAACTAAAAACAATTCGAGCAGAGGAATCTGTTGTGCTAAAGCGATGTCGTCATGTATCCCCAACACCATTGAAATCAATTGGTCGCCCAAGGGCAGAAGTTCACCATATTCTGAAGGATTAATGCACAGATTACACCACTTCTCGCTACCGAATTCTTCAATTTCTTCAGAACCCGTTCCAGACACTTGGATGGGCTGGATTATGGCGATTTCACAGTCTGTTTGCAGTATTCGTCCAATAATTTTGTACCGTCGTTTTGATTTTGCTTTCAATTGAATTTGAAAATCAACCACGGGGAATTCGTCTGGATTCGTACAAGTTGCATGTTCGCTTTCTATTTCTATCCAGTCCTGCTGAGAAATGAATCCATACAACCANGCAATGGCCCTCTGTTCATTTGTAAAAGGCGAGCAAATTTTTTCGAGCGGAGTCATACTTTATTCTGAATCGAGACTATTTCAATTTCTTCTTCAAGCGAAGGGTTTTGAGTCACGGCTCTTTCTACGGCACATGACCCTTCATATCGGAGACCCCGCNCCACCCTTTGAACTTCAAAATTCCAACCCAAATCAAGGTGAAGCAAGGATGAATCTTGATCAAGCGCGTAGGGGGAATGGCCTCATTGTCGTCTTTGAATGCAATCATTGNCCCTATGTCATTGCGAGTATTTCACGTCTCGAAGCNATGGCAGGAAAAGCCGATACTCTCGATATAGGCTTTATTGGCATCAATTCAAATGACCCACTGGTTTACCCGAATGACTCCTTTGAACACATGCAAACCAGAGCTCAAGAGATGTCATACCCCTATCTTCATGACGCANCCCAAGATATCGCTCATGCTTATGATGCGAAAAGGACACCCGAGTTTTTCCTTTTTGACAGCGCTCTTCGCTTGGTCTACAAAGGCCGTATGGACGATTCACCTCGAGACCCTACTCTTGTTCAAACTCACGAACTGGATGATGCGATTGATGCGATGCTCAATGGAGAACCTCCTGCTGTNAGTATTACCGAATCAATCGGTTGNTCAGTGAAGTGGAAAAGGTGAGTGTAAGCCTATGAGTGGATGCCGTCGACAATGTGATTGGGACAAAAACATGGTTTGTAGAAGCTGTGGCATCGATTACGGAATCGTTGACGATTCAACCAAGGAAGAAATTCCTTCTCCACCAAAAGAAGAGGAATAATCAATACTGTTCAAGAACAAGTTCAGTGGTTGTTGAAGCGATTTCATTCGGTGCAGCGAGCCACATTTTGTCAAGCAATGTTCGCAGAGCCATGGTGTCATCAACATGGACCAAAGCAACCAGGTCAGCGCTTCCAGACACTTCGTAAATAATTTCAATTCCATCCCATCCTGTCACTTCCGAAGCAAACGAACCGATTTCAGCACCGGGCGAGACTTTGATTCGAACCAGAGCAGTAAGTCCAACTCCACCTTCTCGAACAGTGTAGCCTCGGATGGTTCCATCTTCTTCCATTTTACGAACATGTGTCCGGACGGTTCGCTCAGATGCACCGACTTCTTTCGCNAGTTCAACATAGGACATTCTACCGTTTGTACGGAGTTGTGCGAGAATTGCGCGGTCAATTTCAGAAACACGAGGCATGGTGAGGCCTACGGTTTAGAGTATATCAATCCACCTTCATGCCTTTTTACGGCATTAAGCAGCAAATACATGCCGGAATGTGGAATGCGTTCTAAAACAGGGCATTCATGCCTCTCGGAGGTCTTTGTCCGTTTCATTCAAAGGTTGCCGATGGTTGGAGCGAATTGGGGAAGTCAATGTCTGGTCACATTACCGGTCTCGATGCTCGAATGATTCTTGACAGCCGCGGTAATCCGACAGTCGAAGTTGATTGTTACGTCGACGGAAATCTACTCGGGCGAGCCGCTGTGCCTTCTGGCGCTTCAACTGGCGCATACGAGTCTCTTGAGATGCGAGATGGAGACGCCTCGAAATATCTTGGAAAGGGCGTGACCCAAGCGGTTCACAATGTTACGGAACGAATTGAGGAGGTACTCCTCGGCATGCCTGTTGATGAACAANGAATNCTCGATGAATTGATGATCGAACTTGACGGCACCCCCAACAAAGCTGAACTTGGTGCAAACGCCATGCTTGGTGCTTCCCTTGCATGCCTTCATTCAGGTGCTGCTTATCATGAATTACCTCTTTGGAAATACATAGGCGGTGTTGCTGGCGGATTGATGCCAGTTCCTATGCTTAACATTCTCAACGGTGGAGCTCATGCAGCAAGCAATGTNGACGTTCAGGAATTTATGGTCATGCCTCATGGATTTGATACCTTTGAAGAAGGCCTTCGGGCAGGTGTAGAGACGTATCATGCTTTGAAGAAAGAACTCAAAGCAGACGGTTTACTTGGCGGAGTGGGTGATGAAGNAGGATTTGCTCCAAATTTGCCAGCCAATGAAGACGGTCTCAGATATATGGTTCGAGCGATTGAGAGTGCGGGTTACTCCGTTGAAGAAATGGGNATTGCAATGGATGTAGCAGCCACAGAATTTCACAAGGAAGATGGTTACCACATGGATGGAAAAGTCTTGACAAGTGAAGAATTAGCAAATGTTTACTCGGGTTGGCTTGATGAATATCCAATTCTCTCTATCGAAGATGGGTTTGGGGAGGACGACTGGCGNGGCTGGACGGATTTCACGAAACGCGAAGGTCACCGAGTNCAATCGGTCGGTGATGATTTGTTTGTCACGCAATCTGAACGATTGGCCCAGGGTATTGAATTGGGTGCTGCAAATGCAATGCTCGTCAAACTCAATCAAGTGGGTACGGTAACTGAAACGCTTGAAGCAATGGATTTGGCAACTTCAAACGGATTCAATAACGTCATTTCTCATCGCAGCGGTGAAACGGAAGATGTGACGATTGCTGACCTTGCAGTGGGTACGCGTGCTGGNCAAATTAAGACAGGTGCACCTGCTCGTAGCGACAGGGTAGCCAAATACAACCAATTACTCAGAATCTCTGCAGATGTTGACGAATATCGTTCACCGTTTTGATTCCACCGTTATTTACAGTCGTTTAAGTAGGGGTTGTGTAGGAATCGCAACATGAAGAGAATTTTAACGTCCCTCATTTTAGCAAGCCTACTGATTTCGACACTTCCACTCAACGTGTCAGCAGATGAAACCGAAGATATACCAACCAACGCAGCAGCAACCGGTGTCCATGACTCCCTCGTAGCCGCATTGACCCATGCCGATTTGGTCGCAACTCTACAAGGCGCCGGCCCGTTCACGGTCTTTGCTCCAACCGACGCAGCATTTACGGCAGCGGGTATCGATCTGGCAAGTTTTGACACAGATGAAGAAAATGCAACACTTTCTGACATCCTTCTTTACCACGTTTACTCTGGATCCGTGGCATCTGCTGATGTTACCGACGGTTTAACCGTTACAATGGTTAACGGCGACGATGCAACTTTCGCAGTTGCTGCTGATGGAACGGTCTCGGTAGGTGGCGCTACAGTCACCACAGCAGATGTTCCAGCAAGTAACGGTGTCATTCACATTATCGATACCGTGCTCACGCCTCCTGCAGATTTGGTTGACATTCCAGCCGTTGCGACAAGCACAGGAGTTCACACCGCATTGGTTGCAGCACTTGCNCAAAGCNNACCTTGTNNCAACACTNCAAGGNGACAGGTCCATTCACAGTC
The DNA here is from genome assembly GCA_002170315.2 of Euryarchaeota archaeon TMED99. GTDB lineage: Archaea > Thermoplasmatota > Poseidoniia > Poseidoniales > Poseidoniaceae > MGIIa-L1. The sequence goes on along the minus strand of NHFA02000023.1, from coordinate 31,654 downwards.
TTNGCNCCNACNGATGNNGCNTTNACNGNNGCAGGNATTGANNTNTCNACNTTTGANACNGNNGAAGANANNGCANCNCTNGNNGATATTCTCACCTATCACGTNGTNTCTGGNAGTGTTCTNTCNACTGCNTTGACNGACGGTTTGACCGCTACNGCNCTCAACGGTGATGANGTNACATTCACTGTCAATGCAGACGGCGTTAAGGTAAACGACGCGAACGTCGTAACAGCCGACGTTGCAGCATCCAACGGTGTTGTCCATGTGATTGACAAGGTCTTGATGCCACCAGCAGATCCAGTNGATGAGCCAGAAGAACCGGTACTCGCCACATGTGATGCAGTCGTTCGAATCGCTCCAAGTGGAATGAAATACAGTCCTTCTGAAGTTACAATCACGGTCGGTCAAACCGTTTGCTGGCAATGGGAAAACGAGTCTATGGCTCACAATGTCCGTGAAGTTGATGGCGACCAATCGACCACATATGCGGCGAATGGNGTGACCTCTGGAGCGGCTATGACNACCGTCGATTTCCGCTATACCTTCGATGTTGACAGCACGACTTTCTACTATGCATGTGAACCACATCTTGCAGCAGGAATGTTCGGTAAAGTGATTGTTGGAGATGGAGGAGTGGTTCCAACACCACCNNCTACCGACAACAGCATGGATTCTGATGAGGAGTCAGTTCCAGGGTTCTTGGTTGCGATGACGACGATTGCTCTTGCTGGAGCAGCCTTTGTCTCGTCACGTCGTTTTGAGTAATCCTCTCAACGAATTTGACGACTGTCATCATCTTTGATGGTATTTCCATCCAAAGATGCGACATATCAAAGAACAAGGTTCGAGTACAGAACATGAACATCATGGATGACGCTCAACCGAAAAGCCGCGATCTTGACCACTTGATGGAACAAAATTCGACAGAGTTNGATTTCCTCTCTGCATATGGAGGGTCTTCTTCTGAGGGAGACGGCGCTGCGATATTCGCCGCATTGCGCCGTTTCCTCAAGGCAGGAGGCGTTCACATGACACTCAACAAGAAAGAAACGTCTCTGAGTTTTAACTTTGGAAAGGCTTCTATCGAGGAGAATGGCTGTTTGATTTCATTCAAAGGCAAAAATTTGCCATTGGTGAAAAGCGATGTGCAACAAGCAGGTTTTGCTCAGGGGTCGATGACGAAAACTCGGAGTTCCTGCAAAGTTACAATGGTCGAGTGGGGAGTTGAACAAAGACGATTCATNGAACGCCTTGTTGAATACCTCAATCACGACGAATGATTGCTGCAGCCATGACGATACTTGAGCTTGCTAAGAGCATGCTAAAACCAGGAATTGATTCACTGTCAGATTCCGTGTCACACGCACCGTCTTTGTAGTCTATGCCACCCCATCCAGAGTCTTGCTGGAAGTAGCATGAGGACCACGTTTTATACCAATCTCCATCTGGATAGATGGTGTAATTGTCATCACTGTAAATGGCTTTGACTCGCCAATTCACATAGGTGTGGTCTGAAGGAGGAGTTAACGATACGGATTGCAATTTCTGGTCAACAGTTGCTTCCATTAANNCAGGAGGGTCGCATACGCCATTGTTCGTACAAACTTGTGTCGTGATTTCAAACGTAGTACCATTCTCATAGGCGTCATCGTCCATGGTAAGAGCGAGTTCCCAAGTTTCACCGTCGGTAGANGGGGTTGTTCGAGTTGCTATTGAAAAGGGAACATCTTCATCAGATGGGGATACGTCTTCACCGGCTGTAACCTCACTGGCCATTGCCGCCATCGGTAGCAGCATGAGAACAGTGAAGAGTGTAACGATGACATTTCGGAGATTCATACCGTTGCTAAAGTGTGGTCGTATTTAGGTGTAAGGTGTAGATATTTAGCTCACAATTCCATATCCCACAGTTCATCTCCAACCCAATGCAGCGTCTTGATNCCCTTTCCTTTGGTCAGGTTTGTCAAATCTTCTGCGTTCATTGTCGCCCAACCTATAGCGAGAGGTCGCTTGTGTGTCATGTCACGAATCCAAACGAGGTCGCCTACTTCGATACTCTGATCTGCACCATGGACGCCAGCCACCATACAGTCCGCTCCCTTCATCAAAAAAGGAATAGCGCCATGATCAACTTCGACCCATTTGGCAGCGTCATCGTGTTCAAGGAAACCACGTAGTGTTAGAAATACAAAACGTACATTCTCTTCATTTTCAACCTCGATAGCTTTGGCGATTTTGTCAACTAAAACCATTGTCCAAGGACCATATTGTGCCATTTCAAGAAAAGCGCCATCGACTTCAAGATCGATACTCAATGCTTGTTCCAAGGTGTTGAGGAGAGGTGCGATTTTTTTACGACGTACAGGACGTCGTTTTTTCATATTCCAATCGCGGCTCATACGCTGACCAATACTCTTCTCTTTTTGACGCTTGGCTTGACCCTGTGATTGATGAAGGAGAAACACTTGGTAGCACCATGGCCCTCTGGTGTACGATTCGAACATTTGCTCAACATGCTGCTGAATTAGGAAATGAACAACCTGCGACCCCTGTATTTTTTGTCAAGCCAAATAATTGCCTTCAACGAACGGGCCCTCTCATGGTATCGAGTCACCCAGGGGAAGTTCATCATGAGGTCGAATGCGTTGTTCGATTGAATCAACATTCGCAACCCGAGGCGATTGCAGTGGGGCTCGACCTTACTGACCGATTGACACAGGGTGAACTCAGAAAGGAACAATTGCCTTGGACGAAAGGAAAATGCTTCAGGGGGAGTGCATATGTTGGTAATTTTGTGCAATGGGATGATTCGTTTGAATCACTGGTCGATGAACAACACAATCTATCGCTCAGTCTTTGGGTCAATGATGTACTCGTCCAATCCGCTCTCTTGAGCGAAATGACGATTTCTCCTGCTGCTCAAAGAAGCGAATTACTTACTTGGGCGCCAGTTTGTGCCGGNGATTATTTGTTCACAGGCACGCCATCTGGCGTAGGACAGTTGCACCCGAACGACCGGGTTTATGCAACACTTGAAACCCATGATGGCAAGGTCTTATCGTTTATTGATACGCAATGCGATTAGGGTTGCTTTCTTATATGCCCTGTTGGTGGATTGGCTCTGTAAGGTGACATCATTATGGCTCAATGGCATGGTATCTCTCGACGAAAACCAAGTGGCGGACGCAAAGTTCAGGCTCGCAGCAAGCGTTCTACCGAAATCTCTTCTGAGAAGCAAATGGCTCTTGTTGGAGAACCAAAGCGCAAGATTTACCGCCGAACAGGTGGAAACACATTGGTTCGTGTCATGTCAGAAAACCGCGTGTCAATCAATAATCCAAAGAAGGGAACGACCACAATCGGAACCATCCACAACGTCATTGAGAANGAGTCAGACCCGAACTATGTCCGACGAAACATCTTGGTCAAAGGAGCAGTTATTGAAACTGACCAAGGCCGTGTTCGAGTAACTTCTCGACCTGGAAAAGACGGTGTCATCAACGGCATCCTTCTCGATTGAAGGCGTTCCGCAGGNTTCAAAGCATTCCCGCTCTTCGGTGTAAACGGTGAATTGNAATGGACCATAATCCNGACCGAATTTGTGTTTGGCCTGGTTATTTCAATACCCGTACCTCTCGTAGAAGTGGCCGCAGAGTTCCAAAAGATTCCTCAGTCATNAAACCTGACCTAGAGGGGTTGTTTCTTGCTGCACGAAAACTTGGATTGAAGAAAATAAAGCGCGAAGAAGGCGTATCTCATCCATCTCGTCCTCACATGAAAGAAGGTAGGATGTGGGTTTCTCGTGGTGGTTCAAAGCAATCAGTTGGTGCGAATTCNAAGGAAGAGCTCTTGCAATTAATTGGTGCTCAATGGCGNCAAATGCAGCGAGATCAGAAAGAAGCATCAGTCCAGAGAATTGCTCAAGGCCCTCAAACAGGAGACCGAAGAGCTCGTTCTCAACGCAAAAGCCGNACAGGAGATTCAAAATCTGAAAAGCGTTCGAGTTTCAAGAAGCGTTCGAGTTTCAAGAAGCGTTAATCAGTTCGGAACTTCGTGAAGCCAACCGAAGATATCTTCCTCGGTTTCATTTTGAATACCGACAAGGTGGTTATACAACTTTTCAGTAACCGGTCCTGGTTTTTGGTTTCCATAGGTNGCTTTCACTTCGCCCTTGGTAATCGACCCAATAGGTGAAATGACTGCTGCAGTGCCGCAACAGAATGCTTCATCAGCNGTCATNGCAAAGTCTGCAGAAACTTTTGTTTCAATGACTTCATAGCCGTTGTGTCTTGCCAACTGAATAATTGATTGGCGTGTGATTCCTGGAAGAATAGTTCCCGTAAGTTCTGGTGTGTAGAGAACATTCTCTTTGACGCAAAAGAAATTTGCAGCCCCAACTTCTTCAATATACGTGTGCGTTTCAGCATCCAAATAGATGACTTCTGCAAATCCGGCTGCTTTTGCTTTCTTGCTTGGCATCATTCCTGGAGCNTAGTTCCCGATTGCTTTAACGCCCCCTGAACCACCTGGGGCGGCTCGGTGGTACTCTTCAGAAATCAGTAAATCAATCGCAGAAACGCCGCCTTTGAAGTAAGGTCCCACTGGAGTGACATAGACTAAAAATGTGTATTCTGGAGCAGGTGCAACACCCAGAATTGGGCCGGANCCCATGAGCAATGGGCGGACATACATTGCGCCCTTTCCAGTTGGAGGCACCCATCGCAGGTTCGCTTGAACGCATTGTTCAACAGCATCGATGAAAATTGACTCAGGCACGGGGGGCATCTTCAATCTGTCAGCACCGCGTTGCATTCTTCGGGCATTCTCTTCAGGTCGGAAAAAGACGACTCTGCCTTTTGAAGTTCGAAAAGCCTTCATGCCTTCAAACAAGCCTTGCCCATAGTTCAGCACGCCAGCAGCAGGAGACATTTCCATTGGTCCATAGGGNCGTAAATCACCAGGCATCCAAGGGTCTGTTGCTGTCGTTTTCGTAAGATACATCGTATCTGTAGGTGTGAGAGAAAAGGTAAGGCTGTCCCAATCAACTTCTTCCGCCATCATATCACCTAGCCTTATCGTTTCCTCNAATGCGATGAGGCTTTCAATCATTCCTCTCTCAAGAAATGAANAAGAAGTGAGTTTTTGGAGTGTCGCCGCCCTCTTTCCTTCGTGCAATTAAAGGCAAGACCCTTAGAGCGGGTCAGCGTCCTTCATCCTGAGGTGGGATGGTGACATACACGGGCGATATTGGCGTGGTCAGTGGTCGTTACCATTCGCTTGAAGCGAACAAAGAGAAAGGAACTCCAGAAAAAACGGTGTTGGAAATCTTTGGTCGCAGTAAAACAGGTGAATCAGTCTGCCTTCTTGTCTCGGGCCTTACCCCNTCCTTTGAGATCACTCCGCTCAGCGCATGGACTGAAGAAATGGAAATCAGTGACTTTATTCAAGACCGAATTAAAGCGGTCGAAGAAATGACGGATGTTGTTGAGGTCACCGGTCCAGTCATCAAACTAACAGATTTGGGAAAGAGGCCTGTATGGTCGGTTACTGCACGACAACCCTTCCTCGTCCCGAGCTTACGCAAAAGTTTAGCGAAACAATCGTGGCAAATCTATTCAGGAGATATTCCGTTCTTCAATCGATTCTTTCTCGACTATGATTTAGGCATGCATGTTTCGGTTGAAGGTACTGTCGTTGACCGGCGAAATGANCCGAATAACAATCTTGAGCAGAGCCATGCCGTGTTTCTAGCGGGTGGTTCTGGCCGATATGCTGTTGATGTGACGGTAGCTTGTGACATTTCCCAAGTTCAAGAATGCCAACCGTTTCAAGTTCCTTTCAAAGTCTTCTCTTTTGACTTAGAAACAAGTATTGAACATGAGACGATTTTGTGTGCTGCTGCTTGGATTGAAGATATGGGCACAGGAGTTCGCCAAGAATATTCATTCAAAGGTGAAGAGGCCAGTATTATGGAGAATTTGACGCTGATCGTCCGCAGCATGGACCCAGATATCATTACCGGCTACAACATCGATAATTTCGATTTACCTCGAATGAATGACCGTATGCAGGCCATTGCGAAAACCAAAGAATGGAGAAAAAGAGCACAACTCTTTGGCTGGGGTCGCGTTGAGCAAAGTGAATCAGAATCAAGACGNAATCGGCATGGTTTGTTCCCACGACGTCAAGCCACACGCGCTTGGAATCTTGCAGGAAGGAGTGTTGTTGACGCGTGGTGGCAAGCGCGCATGGCATTACGNCCTCAACGTGAAACACTGTCTTTCATCAGCAGTCTTCTGTTTCCAGACGATGCTGAGAAACACAAAATGGACGTCGATGCCTCCAAAATGGATATGGAATGGGCGAATCGCCCTGATGAAGTCATGGAATATTGTATTCGAGACGCTGCNTTGCCGCTGGATATCCTCAACGCTTTGCAGGTGATTCGACGTAAAGAAGCAGTCGCAGCAGTTGCAAAAGTTTCCTTTGACACGGCGGCAATTGGAAGTACCAGTCAATTGGTTGATTCACTGGTTATCCGCTTAGCAGATTCAGAAAACGTCGCCGTACCTCTCACGGGTTCTGCTGAAGCCAAAGAAGGCCAAATTACCGGAGGTTATGTCCACGAAGTTGACGCTGGTCTTCATCCGTGGATTGCTGTGCTCGATTTCAAGAGCATGTATCCTTCAATAATGATTGGTCAAAACATCTGCTACACCACTCGAATTGACCCTGCTCAACCCGACCAGCCAGCAGAAGACGAACCAGTGTACACAGCCCCAACAGGTGCACGTTTCCGCCATCAATCGGTCCGCAAAGGCCTTGTTCCTCGCCTGCTTGAAAATTTGATGGAACAGCGCGATGTGCACAAAAGCGCTCTTGCTGCTGCGAAAGAAGAGGGTGACACCGTCAAACAATCCTTCCATGATTCNATGCAGTATGCGGTGAAGATTCTCATGAACACCTTTTATGGCGTTTTTGCCAGTGGGTTTTACCGCTTCACTCACCGAGATTTGGGCTCTTCAATTACAGCATGGGCTCGACATAATATCAAAGCCATTATCGCGCAATTGGAAGAGGAAGGTCACGGTGTTGTCTATTCGGATACCGATTCAATCTTCGTTCGCTCACCGGTTGACTCCAATGCACCTTCTTCATTGCGCGAAGNCGAGTTACTTGCCGCCNAAAAAGGANATGAACAAGCGATTCAAAAGAAACAAAACTGGGAATCTGCAAAACAATCAATGATTGATTTTGGCCTNGAAATTGCCCAACGTTACAGCCGTGATTCAGCCGTATTAGAATTTGAAAAAGGGCTTTCAGTCTTCTTTAGCCACGGGGCAAAAAAGCGCTATGTGGGCCAAGTTGTTTGGCCCGCTGAAGAGATGTTGATTCGAGGTTACGAAACACAACGTACCGATTCGTTCAATTATCTCACACACACTATGAAGCGTATGTTCCGTCATGCGTTAGCGGACGAAGGCGATGAACTCATCAAATACGCTTTGGCAAGAGTGCAGGCTGTAAAGAACTCTCAAGTCGATGCATCAGAACTCATTTTGGCCAAATCGTGCAAAGGGCGTGTTCGTTCAAATGGTGAAATTGATTTCACCAAAGATTATGCCAACCCTGACAGTATGGCACAAGTCCGTGTTGCGAAAGCGATGATTGAACTCGGTCTCGGATTTACGTCTGGTATGAAAGTCTCCTACATTGTCACCGATGCTTCTCAGCGACCAATGCAGGTTGAGCCATGGCTTGAAAATGAGGAGAATGGTGGTATATCGACGTATGACGGCCAATTTTATGCGGAGAGATTAGCTGCTGCTCTGGGAAGAATTACTGAGGCTTTTGATTGGACTGCAAAGGATTTGGTCTCCGGCAACAAGCAAACTTCACTGTTTTCCTTCTAATATGACTGAAAAGAAGGAAGGCCTTTTCATGAAGTTGCCTTCAAGTCACACTATGAAGTCGGCTTCTTTGCCAATTCTNCTCGCCTCTTTGATGGTCTTTTCAAGTCTCGCTGGTTGCGTTTTTGACGACAGTGAAAACGGTGGAGATGGAGAAGTATTGTCCGTTTTCAAGTATTCTCCATCATCAAATATTCGCACTGGGGATGTTATTACCTTTGATGGTTCAAGTTCAACACCAAGCAACGGTCTAACTTATCGCTGGGATTTTGATCAAGACGGTTCCATCGATGATACCGGTCGAACAGCGGAATGGCAATTCGAGACTTCAGGTACGAAAATCATTGAACTCACCGTTTCTGACGGCTCCAAATCCTCCTCACAGACCAAGGAACTCATTGTCGCAGAGGCAACTGCAGTTCCACCAACTGCTGAAATTACCCAGTATTCAGACGAAGAAGATTGTTCGAATGATGACTTGGATGAAAACACTCACATTGTCTTGTGGATTTGCGAGATGGATAAGTCGATGACTGACCGAGATATATCAGCGACGACAACCGTTACTTTGGATGCAGCAACATCTGAAGCCGGCGATTCAAGTCAGTATATCACAGAATGGAATTGGGACCTTGACCCTGAAACTGACAAAGATAACGATGGAGATTCTGAAAACGATATCGATTACTCGGGTGAGACAATTGATTGGGCAAACGTCGCTCCAGGTGAATATGAAATCAACCTCAATATTGTCAACAGTGCCGGTATGACCGATTCTGATTCAATCAAAGTCTATGTGAATTATGCGGGACAATGGTCGGATTTTGAAATGGGTGGAAACACATCAGGAAATGCTCAAACGCTTGATTTTGACATGAACATTGTCTATGATAAAGACCAAGGCAATACGATTCGCAAAGCCGTTGGNGAACTCACTTACCCTCAAACCGATGACGGTTGTTTTGAAACCGGGACTGGAAATTGCCGTGCTAAACTCGATATTTATGCATTCAATGAAGAAGACGAAGAGGCTTCAAACACCTCTGAAAAGGCTCTTGACCAGAGAACTGACGGTGATTGCGATGAAGACAACAACGATTGTGTCCATTTGACTTTGAGTTCATACATGTTTACAGACACCGAGTCAACCTACGGAGATGGAGATTGGATTTTCCAAATCCGAAACGAGAAGGTCAATGATTTACAGGTAGAATCCTTTGTCATTCGATTGCATTATCGGTGAGCAATTTTCTATTGAGAAATATGTTTAACATTGTACACTGAGGATTNACCATGCGCAGAACACGAATCGTAGCAACCATCGGCCCAGCGTGTGATGATGAAGCGACCCTCCTCTCTTTACTCCAAGCTGGTGTCAATGTCTGCCGTCTCAACTATTCACACGGCGCACCTGATGATAAAACTCCGTTGTATGAACGCANTCGCTCCCTCGAGGATAAATTGGGTCGGCCAACATGCATTCTTGCCGACCTTCCCGGTCCGAAACTTCGGCTCGGACGTTTCCCCGGCGTTGTTGTTCTTGAACGAGGAGCGTCGGTTAACCTTCATTGTGGCCAACATACCATGGAAAATACAGATGTTGGAAATATTCCAGTTGAATATGAGGGGTTATCTGCTGAACTGAATGATGGAGACCCGGTATTGATTGCTGATGGGCTCATCCGCCTCAAAGTAGTTCACTCTCCACGCAAAGCGAGTGCAGTCGTTGAATGCATTGTCGAAGATGGCGGTGTTTTGAGTGAACGCAAAGGCGTCAATGTCCCAGGCACAATGGTCGACCTACCAGCCATAGGTCCAAACGACGAGGCTGCCCTCGATCATGCTCTCAAAGCAGGGGCAGATTACATCGCAGTCAGTTATGTTCGGACCGCTAAAGACCTCGAACCTGCTCAAAAAGCAGTACGTGAGGCCGGCCTTCATGTTCCATTGATTGCGAAAATAGAGCACCCTGTGGCTCTTGAACACCTTGATGAAATTCTTGATTCAGCCGATGCAGTGATGGTTGCGCGAGGAGATTTAGGTGTTGAAATACCGCTTGAGGATGTTCCAGAGGCTCAACAACGCATCATTGATGGAGCGCTGACTCGAGGAAAAATAGTCATCGTGGCGACTCAGATGCTTGAATCGATGACTCTGCAACCTCGCCCCACTCGAGCAGAAGTGAGCGATGTGTCTGGAGCAATTCGACATGGAGCAACTGCAGTGATGCTTTCTGGTGAAACCGCATTGGGGAAATACCCACTTGCTGCGGTTGAGACAATGGCAAAGATTGCTGTCGCCAGCGAAAAAGGATTGAATTCTTCTGATCAACGCCCAAGTGGTCTTGCGCGCTTTGTTTCAACACGTTCAGTAGCTCATGCTGGTGTGGAATTGGCGAAAATTTCCAAAGCCAAGCGAATTGTAGTTGCTACTCAACATGGAAATGCTGCTCGATTAGTTGCAGGTTATTGTCCAGGGATTCCTGTAACTGCAGTCAGTAATCGAATTCGTGCTATGCGTCGTCTCCAACTTATTCCCGGCATTGAAGGGCTTATGGTCGAAGAATTTGAACGGGGCTCTCATACCATGCAGGCATCGCTCCATGCGCTGATAGAAGCAGGTACTATCGGAATTGGCGACCGAATCGTAGCCATTTCTGGCAGTCCAAAAGCAATATCTGGGGCCACCAGTACTATCCGTCTCTTCAAAATCGCAGAGGATGGCTCTATTCACGGTGCTGAATGATTCAGTTGGCAAAACTTTCGAACATTCTTGATTTCTATCGGGAAAAAAGCATATAGCGCCACATTTTTCTTCAATTGGTCATGGGTTGGCGCGTCGCGTTATTCAAATAGGGGTGGTTGTTCGGAGGACTCGCTAAGGAGTAATTACCATGGGAAGTCAATGGGAAGATAAGAGCAAGCCTCACCTAAATATNGTGTTCATCGGACACGTCGATCACGGAAAGTCAACAACTGTCGGACGTCTANTACTAGACTCNGGNCANATTGAAGGCCACGTTATNGAAAAGAACGAAAAACTCGCTGCTGAATCCGGTAANGCCGGTTTCGGACTTGCNTANGTNATGGACGGACTCAANGAAGAGCGCGAACGTGGTATNACCATCGACGTTGCTCACAANGANTTNTTCACNCCNAACTACTACTGGACTGTNATTGACGCTCCAGGNCACCGAGATTTCGTNAAGAACATGATTACTGGTGCTTCACAAGCTGANGCAGCNGTTCTNCTCTGTGCTGCTAACGACGGTGTCAACGCNCAAACCAAGGAACACGCTTTCCTNGCAAAGGTNCTTGGTGTNAAGCAANTNATNGTTCACGTNAACAAGATGGATATTTCCGGTGTTGACTGGTCNGAAGACAAATACAAGGCTGCTTGCACTGAAGTCGGTAACCTTCTCAAGATGGCTGGATTCAAGCCGGATGANATCCCAATGATCCCAGCATCTTCATTGAACGGCGACAACGTCTTCAACAAGTCGGACAACTGTTCTTGGTATAACGGCCCAACTCTTTTCGAAGCTATCGATAAGATTACAATGCCAGACAAGCCAATCAACAAGCCTCTTCGTTTGCCAATTCAGGATGTCTACAAGATTTCCGGTATCGGAACAGTGCCAGTCGGTAAGATTGAAACTGGAACTTTGAATGTTGGAAAGACTGTTGTCTTCAACCCTTCACAAAAGTCTGCTGAAGTCAAGTCGATTGAAATGCACCACACTATGGTTCCTAAAGCAGAACCTGGTGACAACGTTGGTTTCAACGTTCGTGGTCTTGCACAAGTCGATATCCGCCGTGGTGACGTTGCTGGATACACTGACAACGAACCTATGTTCGTTCGTCACGATGAAACATTCGTTGGTCAAATCCAACTTATGGACATTCCAAAGGCAGTTTCTGTCGGATACACACCTGTTTTCCACGCACACACCGCTCAAGTCGCAGTTCGATTCCTTGAACTACTTGAGAAGACCAACAAATCTGGTAAGGAAGCAAACCCGTCTTTCCTCAAGACTGGTGACGCTTGTCTCATCCGTTTCCAACCAAACAAGCCAATGGCTATTGAGCAAATGGACACGTTCCCTGAACTCTCTCGCTTCGCTATCCGTGACATGGGTAAGACCGTCGCAGCTGGCGTTTGTTTGAAGATTGACAAGAAGTGATTTCACTTTTAGAATCAGAAGGAATCGGAAGGAATCACTATGGCAGCTGTAACGATCATCAAACTCACCGGTCAAAACCACCGTGATATTGACACCGTTGCAAACCAAATCAAAACCATCTGTGATACCGGTGGAATTTCCCTTCGCGGGCCAATTCCATTGCCTACACGACACTTGGTCGTTCCAGTTCGTAAAGCACCAGATGGTGAAGGCGTTGAAACATACGACCATTGGGAACTCCGAGTTCACAAGCGTCTGCTTGAGATGGACATCACGTCTGGAAAGGGCGAGTCTGCTCTTCGTCAGGTCACCCGTATCCAAATTCCAGATACTGTGAGCATTGAACTTTCAATGCGCTCTGTCAACTGATTCGTCATTCGAATTGTTTGCCTTACTATCAAATGCCGTAAGGCTGTTCAAAGAGCTGCTGCTTCTGCAACACCTGAATCAATTAGCCAACTCGCAGTTTCAGCATCAACAAAGTGGATGTCACCTTCTTCGAGCGTAAGTTCCTCGCCATTCTTGGTAGCGATGGGTTCTGGACTAGCCATGAGTACACGTATCCGTTCAAGTTCACCTTCGCTGGATTGTTCAGGCTCTTTTGGAGTTTCTTCCTCCACCTTTTCTTCTAAATCAAACATTTCAATTGTTGACGTAGCCTTTTTAGAAGGTGCTAATTCCAGAGCAGCAGCATGTTTTTCACGCTCAACTGCAGGAGGCATTTCCCCACCGACTGGTTCAACACTTGCTGAAACACTGTCTTCTAAATCAGCGTGAATATATTCATCCAAGTCAGGCCATTCTTCTTCGATGATTCGTTCTTCATCATCTCCAGATTCTTGTAACGCTTCAACGGGAGGTTCTCGGTCTTCAAAGGCGAGATCGGGTGGTGCAGAGCCTGTGAGGTTTGAATCGACAAACGAATCGAGTTGAACGGTTCCTGGAGCATGGCGGGTTTGTCCTTGCGAGGTTTCTCCAGCGATTCCATTTTGCATTGAATTCCAATCCACTTCCATTTTGAATCGATCGATTTGAACTTGCATCATATGATAGATTGCTTTCTCAGCAGGGTCGTGTCGTTGCCAATCCAGAGCCGGTAGGTCTTGACTTGTACCCGGTTGGGTTGACGTCCGTAGAGACTGAGATGAGACGTGTTGCATCATTGCCACTAATCGCTTTCGGGCTAATTCCGAAGCGATAAGCCGAATATTTGCTTGCCGCTTTTGCAGATTTTGAAGACGCATACCTGTCATGCCCTTCATCAGCATGCTCTGTATTTCAGAGTCCAAACTTCTCAATAATTGGTGGACCATAGCCCAGAAATCTTGGCGAGGGAGTGGCACGGGTACATGACGATTAATTTGCAACCGATGCGTCGCAAATAACTGTTCTTCAACCTCTCGAGACTGAGCACTGTCAAGGTCGCCGAGGTTCGACATCGTTCACTCCTATGGCCGACATACTTTGAACCCTTCACAGGTGTTTTGTCAAACATCTCGCGCGCTGATTGATAATCGATGGCTCACCTCGCAGAGCGAGGTGTTTCTCTGATACAGGAAAATCAGCGTTCCGTGCGAGATATTTGGAGGTCCTCGCGTACAGCATTCATACTGGTCTTTTTGATGCTGAGTAGTACGTTGAGTGCTGCAAATGACTCCTCTTTTTCCTCCTCGCTGCTGCCCGAAGCCGAACAGGATACGACTGGTGATTTGTTTTTCCATCCTGCAGCCAATCAAACAAGTGTTCATTCCAATTTATCCTCAACGATTGTCGTTCCTTCAAATCAAACTTTTTTGGGCGGCACTCTTGATGTCGAGCCGCTTTGGAATGTCTCTTCAACGAACGGTAGCCAATTTGGCGTCTCAGCAGCACACCAATGGAACGGAACTCATCATTTGACCAATGGAATCGGGCATGGCGGGAAGTTGACGTTAGCAACCAATTCCTCTCTTGGTTCTATTACCAATTTTGAATCCTCGGTTGTTGTCGCTCCTGGATGGATGGGCACAGGTCCTGATCATGAAGTTTGGTCTATTCAACGGCCGAGCATCGTACCGTTTTCTTCACAATCAGGCATGCTCATCCCTTCGAACGGTTCGAACTCTATTGGATTTTTAGCAACGCAAGCGTTAGGAGACATCGGTCCTGAAATGAATGCCTGTCTGCGCTCGCCTGCGGTTGAAACGCCAGTTTTTGTGAACAATTACACCCTCACCTTTGAGCATTGGACCGCGCTGAATGATGACGATGCAGCGTGGATTGAAATTCGCCATACCAATGGAACCTGGGGCTTGCTCACTCCTATCGACGGCTATTCATCGACTGCTCAATTGAACCATACTCCTTTGACGGTGTGGAATGGAGAAGAGAATAACTGGACGACATCTCAATTTCAACTGGACAGTCATGTCACTGATATGCAAGACACCGTCCAGTTTCGGCTTTGTTTCCAAACCAGTTCCAGTATTGGAAGTCGAGGTGGATGGTTTGTCGACGAGTTTAAAGTACACAACCAGGGTGATGCCTTGGGGTCTTGGTTCCATGGAAACTTGTCTGGAGATTATGCCCCGAATGCTTACGGAGACTTAGTATTCCCACTTGACTTGGCTAATTTCACTGGACAAAACGTCGAATTGGAAGTTTGGGTGAATTGGGATATCCAAGGTGGAGCGAGTGATTATCTCACAGCATGGCTCTCTCTTGACAACGGTTCGACCTATTCACCTATCTCGACCTATCCTGGCCATCCATCCATGGGAGCGGTATGCAATGGAGTTTGGTTCAATGGAGGAGATTCTATGGGCGAATGGTGCCCTCTTCATTATTCACTTCCTTGGACGAATACGGCACATCAGAATGCGAGCTACGCTCTTGTTCGCTTCAATGTTGAAACCAATGCCCAAGTCAATTTTGGGGGGACAGCTTCTTCAGGTTGGGAAGGAATCGCTCTCGATGATTTGAGTATTTGGACCAACAGGGGAACGCCTTCTGAAGTTGTTCAGCGTTTGAACAACTTCACCAATCAACCCTCAGGTCAAAACGGTTCAGTTGATGGATGGTTAGAAACTCCAGCAGGCCCCAATGAATGGCAATGGATTACCCAGTTTGGTCATAATTCGGCACAAACTCGCACTTTTGACTTTGATTCTGGAAATGAATTGCCAGCAGGTTGGTCCTTATGGGCGCAATCAAATCGCCGTTGGGAAGTTGGTCCGACCAGTAATTCCTCAGGTTTTGGTCCTGGCGTATGGCATTCAGGATTGAATGGCGCGGGAATCTATCTGGATGATGAATACAGAAGTGATATGTGGACAGATCTCTACACGCCGGAGTATTTCATTCCCGAAAATGCAACATCTCGATTGACATTCCGAAGTTGGATTTGTACGGAGGCCAACTGGGATGGCGGTACTGTATCTCTTTCAACGGATGGAGGAGAATCATGGTGGTTCATACCTCCAACGCTCGGTACATTCCATGACCAGTTGTCAACAGTGAACAGTTTCTCGCCATTCCATAATCAAGGAATCTTCGACGGTTCAAGAGTTGTGGGCGGTTGCCATAATGTCCAACGCGGATTTGATTTGAAAGAATTTGATTTGTCAAACCTCACCGGTCAAACTGTTCGTGCCAAATTCAGTTTCTTTTCAGACCAATTGATTGAATTAGATGGCTGGTATATCGATGATGCCGGCATAGAAATCGATGTCTATGAACCCGCAGGAACTTGGGTTTCAGAGGTATTAACCCCTGACCCTCACTTTGGTTGGGGGCAATTAGATGGATTTGTACATGAGCCGGATAACACGACGGTACGCTTTGATATTCTGGACGGGAATGGTTCACTGATACCCGGGTATCAAAATCAAACGCTTCCGGTTGATTTACCGTTTGATGTGCAACACTATCCCTTTTTACAGATACGTGCTCACTTGACGAGCCTTGATCGTTTGGTTACGCCACACGTTGAACGTTTGTCCATCGGTTCGTTGACCTTCTTCGATGCTTATCATCTGGTTCATCTTGGGGATTACAGTGGCTCCAACCTCCAAGATTTGGAGATTCATTCAGACGACGCCATTGTATCAACAGCAACGACCAATCTCGTCTCCCTGTTATGGACTACGAATGCCGTTTGCCCGTTCCAAAAAGCAGAGTTTCAGACAATTGAGGGTAATCTCACGACATCGCACAGCCAATATGCTGTTGTGTCCAGTCATTGGGATGATTCATACAAACCAACATTATCACAAACTATTGAACGACAGGGACGGCCCCAACTTTCAACTGATTTCTCTTTGACTTGGTTCCCTTCAGATTCGATAACTGGATTCATTTTTGAACCCACATGTGCTACTGCACCTCTTCAACCTCAAGTTCGTTTAGGGTCTGAGCAAACAGACATCTTCGTCTGGCCTGAATCCAATGTAAGCGAAGAATTTGGCATGAATCGTAACTTTTTCAGCCTCGAAACGCTCCATTCAGGTTCGGTATATGGTCTTCAGTCTCTCCATTTCACATCCCAAGGTCCATCCTCTCTTGCGAACCTTACTGTGTTGGTACCTCGAAATGACCAAAATACTCTCTCTGCATCATCGTATGATCTCAGTTTCTTAGTTACGGCCCAAACCGATGCTTCGACCGCTTGGATACGTAGTGCACCGTTTAGCCAAAGTGAACAATTTGAGTCTGTATTGACTCCTCAATACCAAAGAATTCAATCTACAGGTTCGTGTGTGCACCAAACACAATTCTCAACTCATCTCGATGCATGTATCATACACTTGCAATTCAGTGGAAACTTTACTGCCTCGTTCAGTCAATTACAATTTATCCAGCACCACCAAACAGTTTCCCGGCAACTCACCCATCAAACTTTGAATACACTTCTCGAAAATGCTTACAACGAATCTCAAGCATCTCTCATCGATATTCCGCTTCATGTTGAAACCTCACAAGGTTCAGTAATGGTTAATCTGAGTTATTCCACTCAAGCAAAACTCGTTGACCGAATTCTTTCACCCGCGCACACTCGGTGGTTACCAAAACAAACGGTTGTGTTTGAAACACAACACTGGAGAGGCGATGCTCATTCCTTGCAATTGGACGCTCCTGATTTATCATCGATTCGTTTCACCCTTTCTTCTTCAAATTCATACGACGGCCGTCTAGCCGAAGTCGAAGCATACAACCTCCAATCAACCCCTCAATTCCGACAACTTGCTGGCGCAGGTCTTGCTTCACTGGTTGAAAATCAATCTTCGGTGCAATGTACGATGAACACATGTTCGGTAACATGGGCTTTCACCAGCCATTGGCTCATGGATGATGTTGACGACCTCCATATCCTTGCGAAGGGAATTGATGTTGATGATTTCTCCACTGGGCCTTCGCACCTTTATCGTCAAACCTTTTTCAATGAAATTGAAAATGATTTAGAGGTTATCGATTTCAATGTCATTGATGATGAAAATCGAGTTTTAAGCGATTGGTCAAACCCTCAGTGGCCGTTCCATTTGAACGCCAGTCAAGGCATGCAGGCGACTGGAAAAGTACGCTTCGAAGGTGTGCTTGATGCTTATGTTGGATTAGGTGATGCCCAAATTCGAATTGATGCCACCGCTGTACCTCCGGTGAATCTTACTGGTGGACCTGACCAATGGCCCGAGCAACCGGTTGACTGGAGCATGTCGTGGTATACAGAAGTTGATTCCAATGGCGCCTTTTCTCTTGCGCTTCATGCGCCTGATGAAGCAGCTTTCCTCCCCAGTAATACTCGGATTTTGCTTTCGCCTCACATTGAACGCTCAGGTCCAGTTTCTGAAAACACGACTACAAGTCTTGACCAAACCAGTGCCTCGCAAAATATCCCCTTCTTGTTTGACAAAATTCAACCCTCTACAGCGTCTTTACTGATTCTTGATTCAGGTGGCTATGCTCCTGCCGATGGACATATTTGGACGGCACAGCAAGATGTCGCTTTACGCCTCATGCTTCAAGACCCTGAAGGATTATCCAATACCATTGAGTTCCATTATTGGCTTGAAGCAAGTCACGACCTCAATGACAATGGTGTAAAGGAAATGGATGAATACATGAGTCAAACAGTAACGTTCAATTCGGGATTGACAACGGTTGAAATCGATCTTCCTCTCCTTTCATGGCAAGACATTTTGCCAGCAGGGCGACCTTCTGGAGAAGCGAGTGTCTTCGTAGAAGGATTTGATTTGGCTGGAAATGCTCTTGTTGGCGGAGGTGCATTTGGTGGAGAGAATGATTTGGCAACATTCCAAGTCCAGCAACGCTTTGACACTTTAATTGAGACTGAATCACTCACTTTCGATTTGTATGATTCTGTTCTTTTTATTGGCAATGAACACAATTTCTCATTCACAATTACAGATGGAAATGGAATTAAGTCTCTTGATTTCATTGAATTATCGCTTCTCAGTAGGGAACAAAACGATGAATGCACCCTTCGATATGAACCGCGATTTGAACAGGTCCTTTGGGATGAGTTTTGTTTCGAAACCCCACCTACCGTTCAAGTTACGAAAACTCCCCTTCAAGCAGAGTGGGAGGTCGTATTCAATTTCAGGATTGCATGGGATGTGACCAATGCTTCATCCTTGTCGGGAACCCCTTCCCTGAAAGTATACGATGAAGGTCAAAATCTTGGCCTCGGCCTTTCACGCCTTACTGTTTTTGATTGGAATCTTTCCACTGAACTCTCTCGAGGCCCTCTCCAAATTTCCGACCAAACTCTGCCCTATGGAACGATTTCAGCAGATGAGATTTGGGTTCATTCCAATGATTTCTTGCACCTTGAAACCGGACTTTATCATGCCAATACTACAATTCCAGCCCAGATGCTCCCATCATCGGTCTACTTGCAAGTCTTCCTTACAGATGGAGAACGTTCAGTCCAACACAATCTAAGTTTTTCAGAAAATGGAACAGTTTCTGCACTTCTCCACCTGAATGCATCAATCCTTAAGCATCGTTCTGCAACATTGGATGTACAAGTCATTGGTGTTCCAGGATTCTCTTCTCTTCAACGATTTGACATTACCTTCGATACTTCTGAACCTCTCCTCTCTATACCGCCAGGTATTCTCTCTGTTGTTGAATCAAATGCATTACAGGAGCAAGAAATTATTGTCATTGCCAGTGATGAAGTAGGAATGAACCTTACATCTTTGAAAATGCATTGGTATTTCACGCGTGCAGGAATCGAAATTGAAAATTCTGCAGGTTCCGCATCCATCGACTATCTTAACGGTTCAGGGCCTACATACACTTTTTCTTCAAAGGTTAATCTCCAACCAGACAACGAATCCCTTCTTCTCAAAAACGACCGTCTCGTCGTTTGGTTTAGCGGTCATGATATGTCCGGAAGACTGCTTTCTGGTTCTGGAACTGAGCAATCGCCTCTGACGCCTAAATTTGATTGGATTGCGTTTGAACCGCAATTTGAAAACATCAATGTGACGCCACGACAACCCCAACTTGGGGAAGAGTTTTCTCTCTTTGTTCGAGTGTCCAATATTGGTGTTCTTTCTGGAAATGTAACGGTTGAATGCCATGATGACCTCGGGCGTCTTCTTGCCACGAATTCAAGTCAAATAGAGGGCGGCTCATGGGTCGATTTTGTGTGGGAGATTGAGGCATGGAAAACAGGTCGTCTAGGGATGACCGTCAAGATTGTCAATTATACGGGTGATGTTCCAGTCTTGGTCTCAGATGTTCAAAGTTCTGAAGATCAAAAAGGGCAGATGGCGACAACACTCGGCTTTGCTGGACTCATTTTTATTCTTTCAGGCGGTATTTTGATTGCCTCAATACTTCGTAAACGAGAGAAAAATAATCAATTTACCGCCGATCAAGTATATCTTGCTATGGACCAACGCAGTATGCCACCCCCCCGGCCGAAGGATTTGGTCGATTTAACTCAAGAGGAATAGTCAAAAACAGAGGGTTCCACGCACAACAACAAGCCGGGGTTCCCGAGCGGTCAAAGGGGGTGGACTCAAGATCCTCTGCGTAAAGCTTCGCAGGTTCGAATCCTGCCCCCGGCACTGTTTAACGCTGTTTTGGATGCCGCTTTGGAAAATGAAAACCCTTCAAATCCCAATGACTCAATCAAATTTGATGAGTGTTTCAGAAGTGGCGAGAAATCGTACCTTGGGTATACGATAACACATCGGTTCACTTCTTGGCCCAAGTCCATCAAGCATTGGGCACAAAAATCCTTCAGACTGAAGTTCAAAAGGTTGAATCGTGGCAGTATCGATTGGTAATTCAATTTCCGAGAATGCAAAAATGGAATCACGGTCAGTATACGATACAGCCGCATCTTGGAAAGAAAGAAAATCGACGGCATCCCCCCAAGAGTCAAACAGTTTGGAAAATTCCTTATCGATTGTTTTTTTATCGCTTGCTTCTACAAAACAATTCAATTCAGGTGCGCTTCCCTTACCAGGGAATATTCTAGTTTCAAAACCATCTTCTTTCTTTTTGTGAATGAACTTACGTGGGAGGTGTGTAGCTAATACATCTGAAAATACGCGTGTTCCAAGCGCATACAAATGGCTGCTCATGCTGTTTTTGAGAAACAGTACAGTCGAGCCTTGAGTTACATTCGGGGGGGCAGATTTGAGGTAAAGTCTCCAATTGCTTTGAAGCGGTGAGAAAAAGATTCGGCGCAACGGTCCGAGAAAAGAAGGACCAAAACTTCCATGACGATAGGTGAGAATCGTGAAGAGTGTCTTGCCATCTTTCTCCCATAATTCAAGGCCATCAGGTACGAAATGACGAACCTTGTCGGCTTCGAGAATCCAGTTCATGTAAACAACATCTTTCACATCACTTCTTAATTTTAGAAAGGGGAAAAAGGAAGTAAATTTTCGACGTGACCGAGCGATAAGTTTGGAATTGGACAGTGCTGCTGTTAATCGGTGAATTGGACCTTTTCGGGGCGATTGAAACTTATTTCCGAGTAAGTCGAGAGTTTGCTCTTGCTCAACGACCATGTTTTTCGATATGGCCTGCATGTATTAAGTTCATTCACGAGCATGAGCTTTGAGTATTTCATCGACCAGCGGCGTAAATGTATCGCCGTGATAGTGAGGTGAGCATACATCTGCGGCCTCTGCCACCGACTCAAAAGCGCCTTTTACTGCGATTGACCAATGTGCAAATTCAAACATTGACAGGTCATTTGGCGCATCACCAACACACAACATGTCCTCTCTTTTCCATCCCATCTTGTCCAGCAAAATTTCAAGCCCACTTCCTTTCGAGAGATGTGGCTCCATCAGGTGAATCGCAAACCCAGTTCGCAATGCAGTAAGGTGAGACCATTCACTTTCTGCAAGATGCATGCGAATTTCTTCCAAGTCTTCAGACGGGTAAAGGCACCATTCACTCTCTCTCCATTGATTGGATTCAATACCTTTCCAACCTCCTTTGAGGTGCATCAACGAATCAAGCCATTGAGCCGCTCTTTTTGCGTCATTTCCATCCGCTTGTAAGATTGGCCCTTCGAATGAAGGATGCCAAAGCACTCCACCATTTTCACAGCAAATAGGGCCTGAAAGTTTGAGAAATCTCCACAGTCCATAGGTGATTGCGCGAACATTCCCAGTTGAGAGAATGACGGGTATGCCTGCTTTTTCAAGTCGATGTAGCGATTCTATTGCACCGGAGTTGAGTCGTTTTTCTCCGTCTGTAAGGGTGCCGTCAATGTCGACAGCGACAAATTTCGGACACCAACCATCAGGTAGCCACTGCATATCTGAACCCAACCTCGAGTGTGTGATGAAATTATCCTTCTTGAGCATCGAAGTATCAGTTTTTTCCAAGCGAGGTATATATGCTACCTATCCCGAGGCATCTTCATGGCATCGGGCACCGATGAGGAGGTCTTCCTTGCTCTCGACGATGAGGAAGCGGTTGCAAAGCCCAAAGTTCTGAAGAAAACGAAACCTAAAGTGGACAAAAAGAAACCTTCGAAGAGCAAAAAATTGCCCCCGGTCGAAGTCATGGACGCTGAAATCCTCGATAGCTCAATTGTGCGACAAGCGACTGGAGAGTTTGAAGTCGGCTGGCCTCTCGTAGGAATGGATTGTCCAGATTGTGCCAGTAAAGCCACTCGGGCATTGAAAACGCTTGTCCAGATCAATGAAAGCACCGTTTCTGCTACCGCAGGGACGGTCAAACTTACTGTCCAACTCGAATACGGCACCCTTTCATCTGCCTCTTCTGTTTTACGTTCTTTAGGCCATGCTCCAGACGTGATCTTCAATGAATTGGTTGGTGTACGTAGTTCACAGGTTGCACACCGCAATGGTGTTGACCAAAGAAAACTTGCCAAAATTTTCCGTCAGCAACCGGGAGTTCTCGATGCTGAAATAACTGATGATGAGCGTATTCTACTGCAATTTCCTACAGATGTTTCTCAAGAAATGTTTGACTTGAGAGAATCTCATCTTAGCGAGATTGTTGGTTCACCTGTCAAGTATACTGCTGCCCAATCCAATCGAATTCGGCCCGATCAATGGCGCCTCATTGGAGGCGGGGTGGCATTGCCGCTCTTACTGCTGGTTCTCATTGGTGAGGTGATTGGATTATCTTCCTTCATGCTCGGAGTCATCGCACTCCCTGGATTGATTATCGGTGGCTCACAGATGTTCAAGGAAGCCATGGCAAGCATTCGAAATCGTCAACTTGGTTTCCAAGTTTTGACGAGTTTAGCCGTTATAGGAGCTGCCATTTTAGGAATGTGGGAAGAGGCATTGATTGTAGCAATATTGGTTGCTTTCACCGCCCATCTTGAAGGAGATGCACTTGTCAAGGCTCGAGAAGCGATGCAAGGTGGACTTGACAGACTCCCACGAACAGCCCGAAAAGTATCGGGGAAGAAGCCCAAGTTGGATGCACAAGCCGTGGTCGGTTTTTCTTTGCCAATGGCCTCATCTGCACCGATGTTAGCAGCGGATAACTGCGAACTTCCCGACCCGAATGCAGAGCATGAAATGGTCCCTATCGAATTGATTCGAATCGGGGATTCTCTTGAAATTCGAAGCGGTGAGTTAATTCCTGCTGACGGTTCCATTGTTGATGGACACGGTTCCCTGGATAAAGCACCGTTGACTGGTGAATCAGTTCCGGTCGAAGTTGGTGTGGGCGATGAGATTCAAGCAGGCTTGGTCTTGGCTCAAGGCCCTGTGGTCATTGAGGTGACTGCTGTAGGAGACGACACTCGTTTGTCTGGCCTGATTGATGCAGTCCATACATTTAGAGAGGAACCTCCTCGCTTGCAGAGCAGTATTGAACTTTTTACTGCCATTTGGGTGCCTGTTGTTCTGTTTGGAGCATTGGTAATTTGGTATTTCTTGTTTCCGAATGATTGGAAAGTGATTTTGTTGATTTGGGTCGTTGCTTGTCCTTGTGCTTTACTCCTCGCCACACCGGTCCCTCATGCTGCAGCGCTTTCACGCTCTGCCCATTTCGGAGCAATAGTACGCGGTGGGGATGTAATAGAACGTCTTTCCAAAGTCAACTACATTTTACTTGACAAAACGGGAACACTAACCTCAGGAAAGCCGAGACTGGGTGATGTTGTCATTGCGAAGGGCCGTCAACGCTCAGCCGCCCTCAAACTCGCAGGTGGTCTCGAAGCGCGCTCTTCACATCCTTACGCACTTTCAGTGATGGAATATCTCTCACAAGAGCAGATTTTAGCAAGTCCAGTTGCAGGTTTAACAGATATTGAAGCAGGTGTGAAAGGAAAAGTTGGAGGCAAAGAGGTGATGTTCATTCGATTTGATCGAGCGAAGAAACTCAAAGTCAATGTTTCTCAGGAACTTCTCGAGGCATATCAACAAGCCGAGAGTAAAGGCCATGGTGCAAGCCTCTTGACTCGCGATGGTGAAGCGATTGCTTTGTTCACATTCATACATGATGATACCCATGCAGGTAGTAAAGAACTGATTGCAGGACTCAAAGAACGCTCAATCAATGTCGAAATTCTTTCGGGAGATAATCAAGCAGCAGTCACTGCTTTTGCCAAGAGTGTCGGTCTTCCGGAGTCTTCTGCCCACGGTGGTTTTTCACCTGAACAAAAAGTACAATGGGTAAAAAACCGTTCAAACACGCACATTACAATGATGGTCGGAGACGGATTCAACGATGCTTCTGCTTTGGCTTTAGCCGATGTGGGGGTGGCCGTGGGAACTGGAGAAACGGTTAACCTCGAGGCAGCCGATGTCCTCATTCCAAGTGATGACCCACTCATGCTCACCAACCTTATCGATTTGTCACGTCGCGCTCAGAGGATATTAATGGGTAATATTTACATCTCGATTGGAATTACTCTTGCTTTAGTAACCGCAGTCATTCTCCAACTCTATGACGAACTTTGGGTTGGCGTCTTGATTCATGAAGCTTCAGTTATCTTAGTGATCTTAAATGGAGCTCGCCTTGCAGGAGGTGGAGGTGGTTTTGCACTTTTGCGCTCGATTTTAGTAACGCTCTGGCGAGACACGAAAGAATCGTTTTCTATGCTCAAGTTGAGATATCTCTCTTCATGAAGCGTCATTCTTTCAGTTCCCGCGACATCTTCAAACCTTAGTAGGGCATCTGCCCAAATGGTGAGATAATGGCACGAGTTCGAGCAGACCCCGTCACAACAGCCCTTGCACACCCTACTCGCCGGGCATTGTATATCGCTTTGTCAAACAAAGAAGAAATGAGCACTGTCCAACTTCAATCTGAAGTCAATGTTGAGCGTTATAATTTGTATCACCATTTGAAAAAATTAGCATCGCTAAACTTAGTAGAAAATCATCGTGATGCTGGACGTTCACGCTGGTGGAAACGAAAAGCACTCATCGAACTGCCTGAAATTCTCACTTCCGCTCCTGCGGTTTCTCCGCCTGCTTTGAACTCTGAAACGATGACTACAGTTCCTTCTCAACTCGCTGAAATTGTTTCTGAACACAGTGAAGTTCACGTAATTCAACTCGAAGGTTCTCGAGACCAAGTTGGTGCAAAACGTATGCTTGAACTTCTTGCAACCGAGCATGGAATTGACTTGAATCTCCCTTGGAACTTTTTACCTTCGAGTATCGCTTTGATTGCGAAGAAAAAGTGAATCGGAGATTTTGAAAGCAAATACCTCAAGAAGTGAGAACAAGAGGGTGTACCATGAGCGAAGAGTTGACTGTTGAATCTCGTATTGCTCCTCCAGCCCTTTCATGCCCGAAATGCGACGGTTTACTGCCGAATGAGCTCGGTGAAGTACAGTGCACATTGTGTCCAGCGCGAGTCCGTGTTGAGCATGAAGTAACTCGAAAGAAGTGGGCTGAAGAGAAAATAGGTTGCCCTGATTGCGCAAAGGTTCTCGTCGTCGGCGTAAATAAGCGACCAGCACATCTCAAGTGTGCATCATGCGATTCGACTTTTACGGTCATACCCAAAGTGGCGAGGGTAGAAATTTCTTGTCCTGGGTGTGAACGAATCTTACGAATGAAACGCCGACCAGGAGAGAGACAAGTCGACTGTCCTGCCTGTGATACGAGTTTCAAAGTGACTTTTTGAAGGACCTTTATTCTCGAACTCAGTTCTGACGACTTGGTTCGTCGCATAACCATCTCAAACAGCCTTGAAGCCTCGCGTTCCTGTCGCGCTCCTTATCTATGATGAGATGTCCATGAAACACTGGATGGGATACGATGGGATTGAGCGTAAGCAACGGTAACGAGGCCCTTGATGCGGTTCGCAAGAAGCGAGAAAACGCTGACATAGTCTCCCTTTCAGCACTTCGTTCACAGTTCACATCGACGGCTACATCCACCCTCGATCAAGCAACGATGACGAGTGCTCGTTTCCGTCAAGAAGAACGACTGCGAGCCGATTTGCGTCGTGAACGTCGGATTCGTCAGCAAGCAATCACAGAACGTGTAAATGTCATGCAAGATGCACTTGCCAGCGACTTAGCGGTACAACACGAACTCACACTTGATTCTCTCGAAAAAGAAATGAGAGAAGAAATGGAACGCGATTTGAGTACACTTGAACGCGATTCGTTGGCCCGAGAAGAATCCAGAATGCGAGGCGAACTTGAACTCCGCCTCAATCGCCAACTTGAGACACTCCAAGACAAATTGGACGTCGAACAAGATCTCCGTCTTGAAGAGCATAAAGCTCAACTCAAGGCTCAAATTGAAACCCAACTTCAAGATGAGCATAGACAACGTCTCGATATTCAAAAAGAACGCCTAGCAATGGAATACAATCAAGAATTGCAACGCCGAGTTCGTGAGATTGAAGCCAACATCGAACATGAAATGGAAGAACGATTCAAAGAAATGGAAGTTTCTGAAATCTCTCGACTTGAAGAGGGTCATGCCGCTCGCCTTGCTGAACGTGAAGAACAATTACGCCGAGGCATCCGGACGCGCCTTGAACAACAACTCCGAACAAGATTGAAACAACGTGAAGCCCGATTAAAGGCAGAATATGAACGTCGCAGTCTTCGGCTTGAAGAAGACATTGCTGAACAACTGCAAGACGAACTGGAAGGACGCCTCCGTCAAGAGACGGATGACTTAGAAGAGCGAATGCGTGAAGACGTTGAATTGGCAATCGCCCGTCGCCGCGATGAATTGCGTGTTGAAATTGAACAACAATTGCAGACGCGTCATGCCGAACGCCTTTCTGAACGCAAATCTCGCCTTCGGGAAAAATACGACATCACCTTCTCGAAAGCAGTTGATGATATCTCACGTTCACTCAAGACTGACGTTGAAGCCGAACTTGAAGTTCGCATGGATGAAGAATTCAGCAGTTATCGAAATGCTCGCGAGGCTGAAATCCAAAATCGCCTCGCACGCTTCCGTTACGAACGTGAAGCAGAACTCCGTGACCAACTTGAATCGCAATACGAATCGAAGAAGACCGATTGGTCTGAACGCCTCGAATTAGAATTCCAATCTCGAGAAGCGTCTGCTCGCAAGGCGATCATGTCGGAAGTCGATGCAGGTTTGCGTAACGAACGCCTAACCTTCGAAACCGACCTTGACCTTCTCAAAGAAGAAACTTCACTTGAACTTGAAGTTGATATGGAAGACCGCCTCAATGAATTCCGTGTCAGAAAAGAAGAGGAAGTTGCAACACAACTTGAGCGTCAATTGGACAAGCGTGAAGAAATCATGCGTAACAAGGCTTTGATCGATGTTCGTAAGAGAGAAACACACATCCGTGCAGAAATCGAAGCACAGTTAGGATTGAAGCGAGCAGAGATTCGAACTCGCTTGCAGACTCTGAGCGAGAAAATGGATGCGTTCAAAGAGATGGCCGAAGACCAAATGCGAACCGCTATCTCAAAGCAAATTGAAGGTGAAATTAGCACAGCAGAATCCGATGTTCGAACGCGTGAAGCAGAATTCCGAGAACTCCAATCAACAGATACACGTGCAGAAAAGCGTCAAATGTGGATGCAGTCTATCTCAGGACAGAATGCTCCTGGCGCAATAGACGCGATGAATCCAGGTGCTCTAGGTGCTCGTTCCAATGCTTTAGGTTCCAGCGCAGGGCGAGAAATGCGAGGCGTACTTTCTGGCCAACAACAGGCACCTCAGCCTCGCATGGGATTAAGCGGAATGCGCACTCCAATGACCAGTTCGAAACCACTTACTCCACAAGGCGGAGTACCTCTCGCACGACCTGTGAAAACCCCACTTGGTGCAGCAGCTCCATCCTTGCCTCAGCCCGTTCAAAAATTGGTAAGATCACCACTTCAACCGATTAATGCACCTGTTGCGGAAACCCAGATGGAACAGGTCGTTGAGCCAGTTGGAGAATCGAAGTCTGACGAAGTTGAACAACCGGTCGTTGAAGAATCTCAAGAAGAAGAAATGACTTCAACACTGCGTCCAATTACCTCGGTTCTTGAATCGATTGGTACGCCTTCGACTGCGAAAACAACAACGCTCACTCCCAAGCCGGTTCAATTGATTCCAAAGAAAGAACGAGGTGCACCTCCTCAGTCTAACCGAGGAGAGAAGCCTGAAAATGCTGGTGAATCAGTGTTAAAACCGGTTCGAAAATTGACTCCACTGAAACTGACACCTCCGACTCAGCAATCTGCTGATGAAGAAGAAGAAGATACCGAATGAGACAAAAAGTCTCTTGATGCTGTCAAGGGGACGCTTCATATTGCTTGAGGTCCTCGGGTTACTATGAAGAGATTCGTCGTTCTTCTTATCGCAGCATTGATGCTTCCTGTTGCTGCAGTCATACCGATGGTTTCTGCTTCGGGTTCAACACTTGTCGATGCCGGATATACCCAACAAAACGAACCGAGTTTTGTATATTGGAAACAAATGTATGATGGCTCCATTTTGACCGTTGATGATGAAGGGAATGTAAGCGTGAACAGTTTCGTAGGCGGCTATCTTATTCCACAATGGACACTGGATTTGAACGTCAGTGCTAATTCTGCTCGACTCGATNCTGCTCAACAATTGACGGTTGTTTGNCACGATGCTGGTGCGNTGATTGTTCATATGGACTTGCAGATTGCAAACCGCAACATCTCCACGGCAGACCCTGTAAATGATGCTGACTGGGACGATCAAGGTGACCTCTGGTTAGCATATTATGCTGGTCGTCGCCGTGCTGAAGAAATTGATTCCGAGGGTCCAACTGGAATTGTTTCACCACAAATCCAAACTGGCTTCGGTGCTTTTGATGTTCTCTCAGACGGCCGAATTGTCATCGGCGCATACGATAAGAAGGTCCACATTTCTGACAACGATGGCACAAGTCTAACCACTCTTTCTGAATCTACTGCCATTGTTAATGTGGTCATGGAAGACCATAATGGCGATTTGTTGGTCGGTACAGCCAATGGCAAATTATTCCGCTACGACACGTCTTCTTGGGCAGTCGAAACACTGTCTTTAACTCACGGCTCCTCAATTGTTTCAATTGAAGAGTTTGACAACTCGACTTACCACATTGGAACTCAGAACGGTAAATTGACTCAGGTTGATGTTGCTGGTTTTTCTGAAGGCCAAACCTATACTTCATCGGGTCGTGTAATCGGTTCTCTTCAGTCATTCACCGGAGAAGTTTACATTGTGACTTCGACATCTACTTTGTCGAAGATTCGATTGTATGATTTGGATACTGATGGCGACGGAGTTACCGATCAGGTCGATGTCTTCCCGCTAGAATTTACCCAATGGGCCGATGCTGACGGCGACGGTTATGGTGACAACCCCAATGGTTTCAATGGAGATGTATTTCCGAATGAAATCACACAATGGGCAGATGCTGATGGTGATGGATATGGCGATAATGCTGAGGGCATGAACGGCGATGCTTTCCCAAGTAACGCTGAACAATGGGCAGACACAGATGGTGATGGCTATGGTGANAATTCCAATGGCCTTGATGGTGATAAATTCAAGTTGGAGCCTTCGCAATGGTTTGATTCTGACCTTGATGGCTATGGTGATAATCCAAACGGCATCACTCCAGATTCGTGCCCGAATACCAATGGTTTCTCAAATCAAGATCGATTTGGATGTCTTGATTCAGACCTCGATGGCTATTCAAACCCGACAGAATCTTGGACAGTTCAACAAGGTGCAGATGCTCTACCNCAGCAACCAACACAATGGAGAGANGGCGATGGTGATGGTTACGGAGACAACATAACGGGTGAATTAGCTGATGACTGTAACTGGATAGCAGGAACGTCGACAAAGGCATGGATTGTGAACACGACAGAAGAAATNGGTTTCATCGAAGTTCCATCTTATGGTTGCGTTGATGCTGATGGAGACGGTTGGGTTGATGTGACAGAATCCCAAAATATGGATTCAGACCCAAATGAATATTTTGATGGAGATAACGACGGTGTTGGCTCTAATTCAGATTATGATGACACTCGGCCTCTGGTTCAAACCGAAGAGGATCACTGCAATCTCAACTTTGATGATATCTCACTTGCTTGCCAAGGATGGCGTAATTCGGAATACCAATCATATCTTTCCNGAGACAAATCTGAAAATGAATCNGACCTCAGTTTTGCAGCATGGAATACCAGCAAAAATGCTGGACTACTCGATACGAACAAAGTTGATTCAAACATTGTCAAGCAAGTGTCATTGGTTGGAGGAGGCGCCTTCCTCATTCTCACTGTTCTTATCATCATTGTCGGCGTAATTGCTAAGCGTCGTAAGACAAATTCATTGGTCAAAGTGTATGGAGTTCCATATGTTCCAACTGAAAATAAATCGGCGGAAACTGAAGCACTGGAGGGCACTGGCGGGCTCTCTGCTCAAGGCGGTATCGTATCGGATTCCGCTTGGGATGATGATGTAGAAAGTCTTGATTTCTCAGTTACTGAAGATGGTGAGGAAGAATCCTCGGATTCAAACATTATTGATGCGGCGAGCCTCTATGGTGATGANGACAGCCTCGAATCTATTGCAGGCATTGANGCTGAAGCCTCTTCTCCTCCTGAGCCAACTNCTGNACCAACTCCCGAGGCGCCTGTTGAAGCCCCGCCATTGCCGCCAGGAGGNCTTCCTGAAGGATGGACNATGGACCAATGGAAATGGTATGGCCAAGAATGGTTGGATAAGAACCAGTGAAATCCTCTTTTCAAACCGTTCAGGTTGCTCGTTACTTGAGCAATATTGGTCAAATTGGATTATGGTAATAACTCCTATTGCTTGTAGCATGGTTGTAACTGTTGTGACTGTGATCCGTGTGGAATTAACTGCTCCTGTGATGGATGTTGTTAGGGATAGAGATTGAAAAACCACTTCTGTGGTGATTTTCTCTTATCCAGATAACATGGATTGAACTTAGTTTGTTTCGTTCTCAAAAACATGAGGCTATGTACTGCAGTGCAGGCTGTAGGTTCATGATTACCACCCTCCTTACGGCGCTGAAAGCCTCCATCAGGACGTTACTTTTGATTGGTGCGTTAGCCACAGTAGGAGCAGGTGTGTTGACCCTGGGAGTGGGCATGGACACGCCTTGGGCGCCTTGGGAGAGGCAATCCGATACGATGTTCCCTCCTGCATTGTTCACGCTGGCAACTTTCGTTGCTACCGTTGCCTTCTGTACAACTACGGTTGTCTTCCATACCTTGTTGAGAATGGTGACCAACAACCCTGACACGTGGTGGCGGGCCAGTGGCGTCCTTTTCTTGGCCACCTATGGAATGTATTCCTTCAGAACAGGGACCTTTGAAGCGGCTATCATGCTCAATCTTCTGCATTTAATCGTAGGCTTACCAGCTCTCACCCTTTTGCCACGTGTTTTTCGTAACCAGAGACATTCATACTCTCCATCGGCAACCGTTTCCTAAATTACTCACCACATACCATGCTTGGGTAGCGCCTGACAAGACCCACTGCGAGCCCTTTGATTTGCAAATACCTGAGCAATGGGTATTCGGATAGCCCCTCTGAACATACCTGAAAACAATTATGTCAGGGAATATCGAAAGATTTTGATTAATTTTTTTTGCCTT
>NHFA02000022.1 GCA_002170315.2 Euryarchaeota archaeon TMED99 | reverse complement strand
CCGCCACCACGGTATCCACCGCCGCCACGACCGCCGCCTGAGTTTCCTCGGCCACCACCTCGACCGCCACCACGGTATCCACCGCCGCCACGACCGCCGCCTGAGCTTCCTCGGCCACCGCCTCGGCCGCCACCACGGTATCCACCGCCGCCACGACCGCCGCCTGAGTTTCCTCGGCCACCGCCACGGTATCCTCCACCGCCTCGGCCGCCAGAATCATTTCGATTGGATCGTTGTCGACGCTCTGCAGCGATGTACTCAACTTCAAACTCAGGTAAAACTGAAAACTCTGGTGGTTCAAAATCAACTCGGATTCCTACATCTCGTTGGATTTTTCCAAATTGCTTTTTCTGAGGTTTTTGAACCAATGAGATAACGATACCTGTAGCACCTCCTCGAGCAGTACGGCCACTTCGATGTTTGTACGCTTTACCGTTTTCAGGAGGGTCATAGTGAATAACACAATTCACGCCCTCAACATCGATTCCTCGAGCAGCAACATCGGTGGCGATAAGTGCCATACATTCACCATGTTGGAATCGCGACATCGCTGCATCTCGCTGTCGTTGAGACAAGCCGCCATGCAGTGTTTCAATGGCCATACCATCGTATTGCATATCATCGCCAACTCGATCGACACCGTTTCGGGTTCGGCAGAAAATAATTGTTCGACCACACTTCCGAATAATTTCTGAAGAGATTGCTGATTTTTTAGAATTGGGCATCAACCAAAAATAATGCGTCATACTTTCCATCGTGACTTCTTTTGGCCCGACTTCAATCGTAACGGGGTCAGTCTGATAATCACGCACCAAATCTGCAACTTCGTCATCTAAAGTCGCACTGAATAAAATTGTTTGACGGTCTGGCTTACATCGGTCAAGAATCTTACAAACCGGCTCCATGAACCCCATATCTGCCATTCGGTCTGCTTCATCAAGAACAACAACTCCTACATCGTCCAACGAGACAGCCCCTCGGTCCATCATGTCAATCAATCGACCAGGGCAAGCAACCAAAATGTCCACACCTCGGTCAAGAGCGCGGAATTGCTTGTTGTATGAACTTCCACCATACATAGCCAGAACATACAATTGGAGTTCGTAGGCCAGTGGGTCGAGAACTTTGAAGATCTGTTCTGCCAATTCGCGGGTTGGTGTAAGGATAAGAGATGTTGGTCGGCGAGGTTCAGCTTCTTCAGTCCGGGCAAGCAACGGAAGGCCAAATGCAAGTGTCTTACCTGAGCCAGTTGGTGCTCGGCAACAAACGTCACGCCCCAACATACCGTCCGGAATGGATTCTCGTTGAACTTCAAATGGTTCAAGGATTCCTTGCTTTTTCAAGGTCTCAACTAAAATAGGCTCAATGCCCAAATCCGAAAACGATACCATCAGCCTACCCCATTTGGTGGCCGTTGCCCTACCCTATTTGATACCCACAGTCGGAAAAACGCAATTCTTGGGGTCTCAACCGTTGCTTCAGGAGCGCCGAACAAGCATTGCAACGGCATTCCCGCCGCCTAGGCAGAGGGTAACAATACCAGATTTAGCATCACATCGACGCATGACGCCAAGCATGGTCATGAGACATCTTGTCCCACTGGAACCAAGTGGGTGACCAAGACTTATCGCGCCACCATGCAAATTCAAACGTTCTTCAGGGATATTCAATTCTTGTGCAACGGCGCATGAAGCCGAAGCAAATGCTTCATTGTGCTCATAAATATCGACATCCAAGACGTTCAATTGATTGCGTTCAAGGAGCATTTCAATTGCTGGAATCGGAGCGCTCATCACTCGGCCGGGTTCGACTCCGCTGGTGCAGTAGTCTTCGATATAAGCGATGATTTCCCATCCTTGTTGTTGAGCATAATCGGCATTTGCAATGACAACTGCGCTCGCACCATCGTTGAGTGTACTGGCATTACCTGCGGTCACTTGACCATCTTTTTGAAACACTGGCCTTAGGCCTGAAAGCGACGCAACATCTGTTTGAGCACGTATTCCTTCATCGTGAGAAAAGAGCACACTTGGTGCTCGGCGCTGAGGTACTTCGACGGAGAAGGTTTCCCAGTCAAACCAGCCGTTACTTTGAGCGTGAGCGGCTCTGTGATGGCTTCGTGCTGCAAATGCATCGGATTGTTCTCGAGAAATTGAACATTCCTTGGCAATTGTTTCCCCGGTATTGCCCATGTGTACATCGTTATAGCCATCCCACAAGCCATCATGAATCATCGAATCTACAAGCGACGAATCTCCCATTTTCGAACCTTTACGATGGTTCATCAAGAGGTGAGGCGAATTGGACATGCTCTCCATTCCACCTGCGATAATTACGTTGTATTCACCTGCACGGATACTGTTTGCAGCCATCATTGCTGCTTTGAGCGAACTTCCGCAGACTTTGTTAATTGTAACACAAGGTGTAGTGACCGGAAGTCCTGAACCAAGGGCAACTTGGCGAGCCGGGTTTTGTCCAGACCCTGCTTGCAAGACCTGACCAAAAATAACTTCTTCAACAGCGCCATCCGAAGGCTCGATACCAACTCTTTGGCAGACTTCTTTGACTGCAAGTATTCCTAAATCGACAGCAGACATGCCAGAAAGTGTTCCCATGAACTTCCCAATGGGCGTACGAGCCACGCCACAGATTGCTACTTTCGGCTGGCTCATGTCCTTCCGAATGGAATGGTATTCTTCAATGTGCGCGCACCCCCGTCAGGCGAAAGCAAGGAGAAGACTTGATGAAGAGAAGGTGCTGGCGTCATCATGGCGAAATTCAAGACCGAGATGCAGACTGACCGCGAAGCAAACGAAATGCGACATGTCGAAGTTGAAATCGACTTTACCCCAAATGCTCTTGCTTCGATTCTCTATCGCCAAGGTGATACAGTTATTCTCGCTTGTTGCACCAAAGAAGCACGACTACCGGGTTGGTTTCCTCGAGACTCAACAAAGGGCTGGGTACATGCTGAATACTCTTTACTCCCTGGTTCAACAGACTCTCGATTCCGAAGAGAACGAAGAGGAGCAAAGGGACGAACTCAAGAAATTGAACGTCTTATCGCTCGTTCACTTCGTGCTGCAGTCGACCTTGAAGCATTAGGACCAGTCGCCTTGAACGTCGATTGCGATGTACTCAATGCAGATGGAGGTACACGTTGTGCTTCGATTACCGCGGCGAACCTCGCACTCCGATTAGCGGTTCGACGCTTGATTGCTCGTGGACAATGTCTCCCGCTCGACATGCGTCCGACCGAGGACCAACGCAAGTCTGGATGGACCGCACCTACACTCTCTGAGAAAGAAAAAGAAAATCACGAGAACGCAGTCATCCCTCATGATCTCGCAGCGATTTCTGTTGGACTCATCGATGGAGAAGTTTACTTGGATCTCGATTATGTATTGGATTCGAATGCAGATGTTGACATGAATGTGGTCAAAACTGCTGATGGGAAATACGTCGAAATTCAAGGGACTGGTGAAGAAGCGACCTTCTCAAGCGACGAGTTAGTAGCTCTTCTCGGAAGAGCAGATGGCGGTTTAGATGCTTTATTCGAAGCACAAAAAGTCATTCTCGATGGAATTGAGTGAGCTCATCGCAGACGTTTACATCAACATTCAATGGCGAAAGCCTTGATATGGCAGGGGTTCTCGCCGAACTGCACGGGTCAGTAGCTTAGTTGGGAGAGCGCGGCACTGAAGATGCCGAGGTCGCTGGTTCAAGTCCGGCCTGACCCACCTCAACATCACAAGTGTCAGCTTTGCTTTTGGAATTATAAATCGACATCAAGACTGAACATACCGATATAGAGATTTCAAGCGTTGGGTTCATGTGCTATGCCTTTCTGCTCTGTATATGCCCGAAGGGAGGAGTGATTCTGACGGCGAAATTGACCCAGAGGCAAAAGCGCATAACAAGGTCACAAAAGAATTGGTTGAAATCCGCAATCGTCGAACTGGCGATGTGAAACAGAACTTTCTGAAACAGAAAGAAAACTTCGTTCTCGCAGCGGGAATTATCTATACCGTGCTGTATGTTCTGCTGATTTTTGGAATGACTTCTGGAACTTTTGGAAATTCTACTGCTCTTGACCATTCGGCTTCCAAAACATTCCTCGATATCGGTGATGAATGTGAAGAGATTACTGATGAGCCATGGATCCTCATATTCCCCAATGAAGATGCGCATAAATTTTCGATGTATGGATATAATCTTCCATCCGGATATGCACTTGGAACTTATACAATCGAGCAAGTTGATGATGATGGCGCAGGG
Organism: Euryarchaeota archaeon TMED99; assembly: GCA_002170315.2. Taxonomy (GTDB): domain Archaea; phylum Thermoplasmatota; class Poseidoniia; order Poseidoniales; family Poseidoniaceae; genus MGIIa-L1. Next base: position 7,404 of record NHFA02000022.1, on the reverse strand, counting down.
ATGCAAACATGGATGAACTCCTCAACCAAATTCATCAATCCTGCAGGTGAAACGGATGCAGGAAGAATGTATTATTCTGCACCATTTATCGACCTTGAAGAAGGTCATTATGAGTTAAACTACACCATTTCAGTCTACAATCAATCGATTATCGATGAGAACGCATCGATTGTAGAAGGTGGAGAAGAAATCTACAAAAAAGTAGAATTTGAATTGGATATTTCGAAACAAGCATTCGCTTTCCTGCCGTTTGTTGACTCGGAGAAAAAACATCAAGTTCGTTTGACTGATACTGGCGCTCGCTCATGTTGGGGTGTTCAAGACCTCGGCAACTGGGGATATGTCCTCATCGGTGCAGAATTAGGCGGCGGACGTGAAACAGCAATGCTTGCTGGTGGGGCTGCTGGCATCCCTGCATGGTGGATGGCTTTCTCATCACTTTCTCTTTCTGCAATTACCTTGTTGATTATTTATCCACTGATGTATAAGGTCTATCACCAAGACAGTGACGACATCCTGTCACGGGTTCACATTGCAAGGTTGGTTGAAGATTCGATAAACAAAACTGCACATCGTTTGAACATTGAAATCGACTGGGAACTGTATAAACTTGAACCCAGGGATTTGTCAATTGACATTATGGTGCCCTACAAAAATACCGAATCAACGCTTTCAGACAGCAAAGATGTTCGAGCTGAAGTGTTGAGAGAGGTGCTTGAAGAATTTGCCATATTCAGAGTCTTCAAACCTGTTCAACTTACCGTTCGAACCATCGGCGTGAATGAAGCAATCGACTTTGACACCGGAGTTGGGATTGGAACTTCTAACGAAATGGACAATGATGAACAACAGAATTATTCGGATTTCTTCTCTGAATTGCACACACTTTCTCGTGTTGAAGATGAAGTTCGAGAAAGTTTAGAGTTGTTCTTCGCTCGACGAAGCAATCTCCAAATGGAGGCTGCAGTGGTTACCAGCGATGACCGAGTTATCTTTGTCTCCGTTATTTATCGGCCAACTCAGCGCTTTGCGTTCTTTAGATTCAAGAAAACCCGTGACGAAGTTCAAACTGAACTCCACCAATTTATCGCGAAAAGAAATGCAGATTTGCTTGGTTCCCAAGAATTAATTGTGAAGGGGCGAAACCAAATCTCAACCCTCTCTGAACGCTCTGGTGCTGGACGTGTCGAAAAGGATTTGAAAAACGATGAACGTATTGTTGCTGTTGCGAAACAAGACGGTTTTGGCGGTAAGATGCTTCAAACGAAATTCCTCGGAGATACACTTTCTACTGTCGAGTACATGGCGAATGAAAAGCGTGAAATGATTAACAAATGGGGCTTCTGGGGATTGATTGTCTTCGTCTGGATTCCATTCATGGCATCAGGCGTACTTGTCGGAGCAATGCTTGGCCTCTTATCGAGAATGAACTTCATGCGCGTACTCAGCGCGACTGCCATCGGCGGAACAATCGCTTCTGTTACATGGGCTTATACCGCGGAAGGCATTGTGAAATTCATGCACCAGTACAAGTTAGAAGCTGTGATTCCATTGATCATTATTGTCTTTGTAGGAGCGGCCTTCCTTCATATCCGTTCAACCAAGATGCGTCGCCAAACAGAATTGTTTGAAGATACATTGCTTGATAATTTCCACGCAAACATCCAAGCCAAATACGGTAACGAATGATGGGTTGGTGGATGAATGGATTCTATCCACGAACTTCCTGGAAAAGACACCCACTGCGGTGAACACGCCATACTCGGGATTGTAACAGTCAGTGATCGAGCCAGTTCAGGAACCTATCAGGACGAAGGAGGCCCCGCTGTTCTTGCTTTCTTCAGAGATGGTTTGGCAAGTCCTTCAACCGTTCATTATCGATGTATTGCTGACGACCAAGAAGTGATTGAACAAACGCTTCGAGAACTCAGTGACAACCTCGGATGCCATGTGATTGTTACAACTGGTGGAACGGGCCCTGCTTCACGCGATGTCACGCCAGAGGCAACTGAAAACGTCTGCGAAAAAATACTTCCTGGGTTCGGTGAACAGATGAGAGCGATTTCATTGAAGTATGTGCCAACTGCAATTCTTTCGCGACAAGTTGGAGGAATTCGTGGCTCATGCCTTCTTTTCAATTTACCAGGCAGACCAAAATCAATCCGTGAAACAATTGATGAAATTTGGAAAGCTGTTCCGTATTGCGTCGACCTCATCGGTGGCCCATACATCGATACTGAAGATGTTATTTGCGAGGCTTTTCGGCCAAAGTCAGCACGGCGACGCTAAGCGTTGAAGCAAAGAGTTCATTTGCTATATCCATTGGTAAGAACTCATGGAGACGACCAATTCCTCAGGTAACATGCTCATCGTCGGTGCAACCGTCGTTTTGCCCGATTCTACGCGCCTTGCAGACGTTCGAGTTGCGAACGGCCTTATCGACTCAATATCGGCTCCGAACGAATTGCAACCGCTTGATGACGAACTTCTCATCGACGGTTCTGGTTTACACCTCTTGCCAGGAATTATTGACCCACAAGTGCATTTTAGAGACCCAGGTCAGCCTGAAAAAGAAGATTTGGGCAGTGGCTCTGCTGCTGCAGTAAGTGGTGGAGTGACTTCATTCCTCGATATGCCAAATAACAAACCATCCATTACCAATATGGCTGGCATGCAGATGAAACTCGATACTGCTGCTGCTAAATGCGTCAATAATTACGGGTTCTTTATTGGAGCAACTCCAGACAATGTCGAGGATTTACAAGAAGCTGTAGGGACTCCAGAAGCACCTCTTGCAGTTCCTGGAATCTGTGGGATTAAGATCTTCATGGGCTCTTCAACCGGTACGTTGTTGGTGAACGAACGAGATGCTTTAGAGAATATATTTTCCAAGACTGCAGGTCTTATTGCTGTTCACGCTGAAGATGAAAAGCGATTGGTTTCACGTTATCCTGATTATGAGAATCGCACTGATGTTGCGGCTCACGCTGAATGGCGCGATGATATTACCGCTTTACTGGCAACCCAACTTTCTGTTGAATTAGCACAGATGTACAACCATCGATTACACGTACTGCATTTGACATCAGGCCTTGAGGCTGATTGGCTCAATGGAATAACTTCACTACCATCGAAAGCTGGAGAAGGTGCTATTATTACAACTGAAACTCTTCCACAACACCTCACCTTAACCGATGTTGATGTTGCCGAACAAGGAACTCGACTGCAAATGAACCCACCAATTCGCTATCAAGAAGACAAGGACATCCTCTGGAGACGTTTGACTGACGGAACCATTCAGTGCATCGCTACCGACCACGCTCCACATCCGTTGGAAGCAAAAGCACTCGGCTTCCCAAAAGCACCGAGTGGAATGCCCGGTGTTGAAACATCTCTTGCAGTCATGCTGACACATGCGAAATCTGGCCGATGCTCGATTGAACAAGTTGCACAGTGGATGTCAACGAATGTAGCAGATTGTTTCAATATGATTGGTAAAGGGCAAATTGAAGTCGGATTCGATGCAGACTTGGTTCTGGTTGATATGGAAACTGTACAACAAGTCAAGGATGAGAATATGTGGGCTCGTGTTGGATGGAATCCATTCAACGGACATGACCTTGTAGGTTGGGCAAAAGTGACTATTGTTGCAGGAGTTCCTGTGTTTGAGAGAACTGAAGCAACAGGGCCAAAAGGCCGTATTCTTGTCGAAAAGGGCACTTGTGGCTCACCAATTCTCATGGGACCTTGGAAATGAGATTCTATCTCAAAGGTAACTTCTTCCTCGATGAGATATAATTATACACTTCGCCCATTCAACTCCCTTTAGGGAATTATATGAGTTGGCTAGAAGAAAATATTGGAGAAGGATATCAACAAGTTGTCGTCGGATTTACCGTTTTTATCATTGGCGCGTTACTTGGTTGGATGGAAGCAGCAAACGGTCAGATGACCGCTGCTGAAGTTTACATGCCTGCAGTTATCATGCTGTCGGGCGCCATGGTGACAATGCTTGGCTTGTCTTTTGGAACTGAAAATGAAGATGACAGGACAGATGATCTAATGAATGCCATAAACGAACTTACGGCACGCATGAACAACATGCTTGGTTCTGAAGAAGAATAATCACAAGCCATACAAAGACCCGTACTTTTCTTCTACATAACGAAGAAACGGTTCAGGTGAAGGTGGAGAGCCTGTAGCAGATTCGATCAATTCAGCAGGTGTTAATTTACTCCCTTGTTGATGGATTTTGGGTCGCAGCCATTGAAGCAGACTTGACCAATCACCAGAAGATATAATTTGATCGATATCTCCGATTTCATCATTCATTGCTTCAAGTAATTGTGCGGAATAGAGATTACCCAATGTATAAGTCGGGAAATATCCAAATGCGCCCATCGACCAATGGATATCTTGTAAACATCCAACTCGGTCTTCTGGAACTTCAATGCCAAACCATTCTTTATACATCGAATTCCAAGTTTCAGGCAACTTCGAAATGGGCAGATTTTCATTGAAGATTTTCTTTTCGATTTCGTAACGAAGCATGACGTGTAAGTTGTAAGTTACTTCGTCTGCTTCAACGCGAATAAATCCTTTCGACACCGTATTCGCAATGCGATTGAGTGTTGCTGGAGTCCACTCAGGGGCGTTGGGAAACTGTTCCTTGAACCAAGGCAATGCGACGCTCCAAAACGCAGAAGTTCTTCCGATTTGGTTTTCCCAGAAGCGACTCTGTGATTCATGTACTCCGAGAGAGACTGCCGCTCCTCGAGGTGTTAAGGAAAATTCCTTGGAAAGTCCTTGTTCATACAAGGCATGGCCCGTTTCGTGCATGACTGCATACAAACAAGAAAATGGATCCCGTTCATCAAAGCGTGTGGTGAAGCGAGTATCTCCTGGCCAAAGTCCTGCTGAGAAAGGATGGGTAGAAGCGTCCATTCTTCCAGCTTCAAAGTCAAAACCCATTGCTTTCGATACATTGGTACAAAATTCAGTTTGACCGTCGATTGAAAAGCGAAGTTCTTCAGGTAAAACGGGGTCTGGGTTTGTGATTTGGGCGGTCGTGATTTTGTCAAGAAGAGGTACTAAGCGAGCACGTAGTCCTTCGAACAAGGGGTCGTAATCGGTCACTTTCATACCAACTTCATACTCATCGAGAAGCACATCGTAAGGATTTTCTTGACCACCATAATAGGCAATCTTTTCTTTTGTCATGGCAATAAGTGATTCTAACTGAGGCTGAAAGGCTGCGAAATCTGAATTCTGCCTCGCTTTTTGCCAAGAAAGAAGCGCTTCTGATTTGGCTTTTGCGAAAGCAGCAACAAACTCTGATGGGAGTTTTATCGCCTTGTCATAAGTTCTACGCATTTCACGAACATTGGCTTGTTGATCNTCATCTAATTCTTTCTCTTGTTCAAGAGAATCCAGCATTCGACCCATTTCCGGGTCGATAAGACGCTCATGGCGTTCACCAGCAAGCCATGAAAGGATGTCTGAACGAGCATCAGAGCCCTTTGAAGGCATAATTGTCTCTTGGTCCCATCCGAGGTGACCTTGTAAAGCACCAAGCCGGTGAATGTCTTTTACACGTTCTATGAACACAGCATATGTTTGCATCAAACTTGCCAATGTATCCTCCATCAAGAAGACTCGTGTCAATATTTTTGAAGAAGTGGAAAAATTGTTTTGGAAATACTGCCACACATTGAAGATAGGAGCCCCCCTCGTTTATGCATGGTGCGACCTTTTTCCCGTAAGGCTAAGGAAAAAGCACCTGTTAATTCAGATGATGAAGTTATCGAAGAGGTTGTTGATGAAGTCAAAGAGATAGGCGAAGAGCCTGTTGACATGATGGGTCAGCCCAGTGATAACGTTCAAAATGAGATTGTTCCTTTCGAAGAACTTTCTATAGAAGAAGTTGCTGAACAACTAAAAGTCAGCGCTCGGACGGTTATCAAAACCTGCATGGATGTGCGTCGAGGAGAAAATGTTCTCATCGTATGTGACCCAACAACTGGAGATATCGGTCAGGCTTTACACGAAGCAGCAAATGAGCGTTCGGACAATGTACTTCTCATTGTGATGCCCAAAGCAAGACATCATGGAGAAGAACCTCCCTCTCCAGTTGCCCACCTGATGCGACAGCAGCAAGTCGTTATTGCTCCAACTCGATACTCATTGACGCACACACGTGCGATTCGTCAATCACTCCGTGAAGGTTCTCGTGTTGCAACAATGCCTGGAATGACGAATGAGATGTTCAGCCGGGGAGGAATGTCTGCAGATTTCTCTTTAATCAAGCAAAGGATAAGTGATCTCGGCCCATATTTCCGAAGAAGAAGGATTGTCAAAGTAACCTCGGAACAAGGCACAAATGTAACGTTTGAAGTCAATTGGCGTGAATGGAAATTAGACGACAATGGAATCTGTAATCGGCCGAAAATGTTGACCAACCTTCCTGCAGGAAAAGCGTTCATTATGCCTCGAGAAGGTACGATGAATGGAACGGTGGTCATTGATGGCTCATGGGAATCGAATTTGGTTGATGAACCGATTTCACTCATTGTTGAAGACGGAATCGTCATGGATGTCAAAGGAGGAACAATCGCGGCCACAATTCGTCAAGAATTTGGAGAGGCAGCGAAACGTCTTCGTTCTAAAGACAGAGAAAATGTATGGACTATGGCTGAATTTGGCTTTGGAATGAATCCGCAAGCGCGACTTTTTGGNAATGTTCTTGAAGATGAAAANCGACTCGGAACGTGTTATTTNTCTGTTGGAGACAACACCGCTTTGGGNGGNACATCTGCAGTTGGCATCCATATTCCAGGAGTTCTCAAAAATGCCAGCGTTTGGCTTGATGATACTCAACTCATTTCAAATGGCGAATTTATCCTTTGGGATTGATTATCTGACTGTGTTTTGAGTTCCACAAACTGGACAGAATCTCCAGTATGGATCAAGACCAATTCCACATCCACGGCAAAGAACGCCCGAGCGTATCGTTGGTTGAACATTTTGCAATGGTTGCTGAGGTTGATTCCAGCCTTGCTGTGGTTGCTGATTCCAACCTTGCTGTTGTTGCGGCTGCTGATTCCAACCTTGCTGTTGTTGCGGCTGTTGCGGCTGCTGATTCCAACCTTGCTGTTGTTGCGGCTGTTGAGCAGATTGCTGTGGTTGCTCAGGTTGGCTCGGTTGTGGCGCAGGTTGGGAGAGGGGTTTTCGAACTGGAGCAACAGGTCGAGGAAGGGATTGCGTTTTTTCAGCAGCTGGAGAAGAAATAAACTCGGAAAGAGATACACTGCCATCGCCATCTGTATCTGCTTGCTCATGTAAAAGAGCAGCCTCTTCGACTGAAGTTCCCGTAGCGACTGCCAATTCTTCAATTGAGAGTTCTCG
>NHFA02000021.1 GCA_002170315.2 Euryarchaeota archaeon TMED99 | reverse complement strand
GTTTCGACAATTTGTCGAACAAGGCTATCTTCATGGTAAAGTCAACGGGCATGAAGTTGAGTTTGAAAACCCCCCTGAACTCGACAAAAACTTCCGCCATGATATCGATGTCCGGATTGACCGATTACGATGTTCAAAAGAAAGGAGACAACGACTCACCGAATCGGTTGAGGGGGCACTCCGGATTGGTGGAGGCACTGTCGCAATTGAAAGCCTTGAGGCACCCAGCGAAGATGCCGAACTTTCTGAAGGAACCCGGGCTCACTTTACCAAGGCTGGAGAAACTGTAGCCTGGTCAGAGGATTTTGCATGCCCAGAACACGGCGCTTTCATGCCTGAACTTTCCCCCCGAGTATTTTCATTCAACTCTCCGCTTGGAGCCTGCAAAGTGTGTCAAGGTTTAGGGGTTGAGCGCCAGTTCAATGTTGATCTCATCATCGATGGAACGCTCACCGTATCAAACGGCTGTGTCCGGCCTTGGCGCCAATCAATGTCCCCCTCGTGGTATCGCCGTCTTCTTGAGCAGGTGTGTTCACATTATGGAATTTCGCGCAATACGCCATTCGAACTTCTGAGTGATGACGACAAAGATATTCTTCTCAATGGTTCAGGTTCAACCATCATTAATTTCCACTTTGAATCTGATAATGGCTCAGTATACAAGATGAATCGCCCTTGGGAAGGCATCATCGCTCGGTTGCAGAAAACCTACACAGAAACCACCTCTGAACGAACCCGTTCGCGCCTCATTAGTTGCATGACTGACCTTGACTGTTCGGAGTGTGGCGGTGAGAAACTCAATGCCGCGGCCCGTTATGTTTCAGTAGGCGGCATTCGCTTGCCCGAAGTGAGTCGGTGTTCTGTTCATGATTCTCTCGCACTCATACGGGCATGGCAACCAAATGGAGACGGTGCGCCAGAGAACTTCGCTGACGTTCTCGAGATTCTTGATGAACGCAGCCTTTTCATTGGCAAAGATATTCTCAAAGAAATCGAAAACCGTCTGGGCTTCCTCGACAGCGTCGGCCTTGATTACCTCACTTTAGATCGTAAAGCTAACACCCTCTCCGGTGGAGAAAGCCAGCGCATTCGTCTTGCGACTCAAATTGGTAGCAGGCTCACAGGCGTCATGTACGTTCTTGACGAACCTTCGATTGGATTGCACCAACGCGATAACGCCCGACTTCTTTCGACGTTAAGGGAATTGAGCGACCTTGGAAACACGCTCGTTGTTGTTGAACACGACGAGGATACGCTAAGGCAAGCAGACTGGTTGTGTGATTTAGGCCCGGGCGCTGGGTTGGAAGGCGGCACAGTCGTTGCCAATGGCCCACCTGAAGTTGCGATGAACGCAAAAGATTCTATCACGGGGGCCTTTTTGAGTGGTAAAAGAAAGATAGCCACGCCAGAAAAGCGTAGAAAACCGAGTAAAAAATGGATTTCAATTAAAGGAGCCCAACACAATAATCTTCAATCAATTCATGCTAAATTTCCAATCGGTTGCATGACGGCAATAACTGGAGTTTCAGGCTCAGGGAAATCATCTCTCGTATCCGGCATACTGGCCCCTGCTTTACAACGCCACCTTCACAATTCAGATGCTCTTGCGGGAAAACATTCGAGCCTCAAAGGGCTTGAACATGTCGATAAAGCGATTATTATCGATCAATCTCCTATTGGCCGAACACCGCGTTCAAACCCAGCAACGTATACCAAAGTCTTCGACGAAATCCGAACCTTGTTTTCGAAGACCACTCTTGCGAAAGAACGAGGTTACAAACCAGGGCACTTCAGTTTCAACGTGAAAGGCGGCCGTTGCGAATCGTGCAAGGGCGCAGGCTCAATCAAACTTGAAATGAATTTCTTACCAGATGTTTGGATTACGTGTGACGTTTGCCAAGGTTTACGCTACACTCGCGAATGTCTTGAAGTGAAGTGGAAGGGTAAGAACATCAACGACATTCTCCAAATGCCAATTGGTGAAGCCGTCGTTTTCTTTGAAAACCATAAGAAAATTTTCAGAACACTCGATACCTTGCGAGCGGTGGGACTTTCCTATGTCCGGCTTGGCCAGCCTGCAACGACGCTTTCTGGCGGCGAAGCACAACGGGTCAAATTAGCGAGCGAGTTACGCCGTCCTCCAAACAAACATACCGTTTACATTCTTGATGAGCCAACGACTGGACTTTCCTTTTCTGATGTTGAATTACTGATCAATGTGCTGTTGGAATTGAGGGCTAAAGGACACAGCGTTATCGTCATCGAACACCACCTTGATGTCGTCAAATCTGCTGACTGGGTTATTGACCTTGGACCGGAAGGCGGTGAGCGTGGTGGAATGATTCTTGCTCAAGGCACGCCCGAGGATGTTGCATTGGTTGAGGAGAGCTTTACGGGGCAATATTTGGCCAAACTTCTCAGTTGAACCTTCCGTATTGTTCAAAGAGCGTAGTCGATGGCCTTCCTTACGCCCCCGTAGGGGGCGGGTGTACTTCCATGGCTGTAACACGAGTAGAAGTGACTCCAAAACAAGGCGAAGGAATGCGAGATGTGCGCGGGGATGTCATCCGTCGGCAACTCAAAGCAGACCACAACATCGACGTCGGCGAGGTCCGCTCAATTAACGGGTTTTTGATCAAATCAAATACCGAGAAAGCAGACATTGCGAGCCGAGTAAACGACCTTTTCGCCGACCCAATAATAGAGGATGCACTCACCGATGAGCTTTTTTTAACATCCAGCGAACATTTCCCAACGACCCCAGATGCAGTGATTACCATCGGTTTCAAACCAGGCGTTACCGATAATCCCGGAAGTGCAGCATACGATGGCTTCCAGACCATTTTCCCACAACCCGACCTGGTTGACGCTTCAATTTCCACATACCACACATACGCATTTTTCGGTTTACCAGAAACGATAACTACTGAGTGGCTTGCCTCAACCCTTCACAATAATTTAATCCAACGCGCAGTTCTTGCAGACTCTACGGCCTGTTCAAACGCCCAATGGCCAGCAATCGACTATCCTGAAAAACCCCCTCAAACTCTCACTCCACCTCAACGAATGGACCTTGAGATTTCGGATGAAGCCCTTCTTTCCCTCTCAGATACGGGCTTACTCGCTTTGAACCTCGAAGAGATGCAAACGATACAAGCCCACTACCGAGACGAAACAATTCGGCAATCCCGAGCATCTGTCGGCATTGTTCCTGATGCCCCTACTGATGTTGAACTCGAATGCCTTGCTCAAACCTGGAGTGAGCACTGCAAACACAAAATTTTTGCATCCAAAATTCATCATATCGATTCTGAAACGGGTGAAGACACCTACATCGATTCAATTTTCAAAACCCACATCATGAAACCAACCCATGACTTACAGAAAGAAGTTGACTGGCTCCTTTCTGTATTCCATGATAATTCTGGTGTTATTGCTTGGAATGAAGAGTGGAGCGTTTGTATGAAGGCAGAAACCCACAACTCCCCCTCTGCTCTTGATCCTTATGGCGGCGCTATGACTGGAATTGTTGGAGTGAATAGAGATATTCTAGGAACGGGACTTGGCGCACGGCCAATTGCAAATACGGATGTCTTTTGTTTTGGCCCACCGAACTGGGATGGAGAACTTCCAGACAATCTGTTCCACCCTTCCCGAGTGTTCAGAGGCGTTCACGCAGGCGTTCGTGTCGGAGGCAATGAATCAGGAATTCCTACAGTGAATGGCGCGATTGTGTTTGATGACCGTTATATCGGTAAGCCACTGGTTTATTGCGGCACGGTCGGCATCATGCCAAGAAAACTCCCGGATGGTCGCGAATCTCACATTAAGACTCCCACAGCAGGAGACGTTGTCTACATGGTTGGTGGCCGTGTTGGGTATGACGGAATTCACGGGGCAACCTTTTCGTCACTCGAATTGACAGAAGAATCCCCATCAAGTGCAGTCCAAATTGGCGACCCCATCACACAAAAGAAAATGCTCGACATGGTCTTAGAAGCGCGTGATGCCGGCTTGATCTCCTGTATTACGGACAACGGCGCAGGGGGCCTTTCATCTTCGATAGGTGAAATGGCTGAATACACCAATGGGTGTGAAATCGACTTAGAGAAAGTTCCACTCAAACAACCGGGGCTATCTGCCTGGGAAATCCTCGTTTCAGAAAGCCAAGAACGAATGACCATCGCGGTTCGACCCGAAGACTGCGCCGCATTTGATGCAATGGCTGCCCTTCACGAAGTTGAAGCGACACCAGTTGCCACGTTTACAAACACAGGAATGTTCCATGTCAAGTATGGAGAAGATACGGTTGCTTATCTCTCAATCGAGTTCCTTCACGATGGCGTTCCGCAACTTCAACTTGAATCAGAATGGCGCACACCAACGCCAGAGCAGTTCAATCCAGAATCAATTCAACTCCCGCAAGAAGGCCACTCAGAGTTGTTATTGAGAATGCTCGCCCGCCCAAATATCGCTTCAAAAGAATCTTGGGTTCGTCAATACGACCATGAAGTGATTGCACAAACTGCGGTGAAGCCCTTTGTTGGCGTTCATCGTGATGGGCCCGGAGACGCCGGAGTCATCGCCCCACTTCACGGCGACCCTCATGGCTTGGTCATCTCTTGTGGAATTGCTCCTCGATACTCGGATTTAGACGCTGGCGCAATGGCGGCAGCATCGATTGATGAAGCGGTGCGAAATGCAGTATGTGCTGGAATTAATGTTGACAAAATGGCAGGCCTCGACAACTTTTGTTGGCCTGATTCTATTGAATCAGCAAAGACGCCTGATGGAAAATTCAAACTCGCCCAACTGGTTCGAGCAAACAGAGAACTTGAACGAGTTTGCCGGGCTTACAAACTGCCATGCGTTTCTGGCAAGGACTCTATGAAGAACGATTACGGAACGGGAGAGAACAAGATTTCAATCCCGCCTACGCTTCTTTACTCCGTTTTCGGAGACCAACCGGATGTTCGCTTCACTGCAACCAGTGATTTCAAAAATCCAGGTGAAAAAATCTACCTCATTGGTGAATCCAAAGAAGAATTGGGGGCTTCTGAGATCGCATTTATGCTCCATGAAAGCGGAGAGGCTGCAGGCATTGGCGGACAGGTTCCCTTGCTTCCAAACCCTGAGAGAAACCTTACAACGTATCGCGCCCTTTCAACCGCAATACAGGCCGGTTTGATTCGAACAGCGCACGATTGCTCAGAAGGAGGCGTCGCTGTTGCGGCTGCTGAAATGTGCATCGGAGGGCGTGTTGGTGCAGAAATTGATATCGATGGCACCGGCGAATCGAGCGATTGGTCGCGACTTTGGGGCGAATCACTTGGGCGATTCATCGTTGGTGTTCAACCAGAGGACGAAGCGGACTTTGTCGAATGGATGTCTGGCCATCCAATCACACTGCTTGGAACAGTCAATGATTCAGATAAACTGTCTATTGTAGACGGCTATGATACTCTCATCGAAGCAGCAACTGATTCAATGGTTGATGCATGGCAAAAGACGCTTGATATGACGGGGGGTGTTGCTTGATGACAGCTCCAAAAGTAGCCGTGTTGTTCGGTTTCGGCATCAACTGCGACCATGAAACAGCCGCTGTCTTCAACCTCGTTGGAGGCGATGCGGAGCGTATTCACGTCAATCACTTTGTTTCTGGAAACCGAGTTCTTGAAGAATTTGAAATACTCGCCGTTCCCGGTGGATTTTCTTTTGGCGATCACCTTGGAAGCGGTCGCTTGATGGGCAACCGAATGCGATTCGCATTACGAGAGCAATTACACGCCTTTGTAGCAGCTGGAAAACCGATCATTGGAATATGTAATGGATTCCAAGTTTTGGTAAAAACTGGACTTCTTCCTGGCCCTAGTGCTGACCAACCGCTCCCTGATTTTGTTCAAAGAGCCAGCCTTACGCTGAACGATTCAGGTCGATATGAAGACAGGTGGGTGACATTGGAATTTGATGAACACAGCCCGTGCATATGGACAAAAGGCATTCAACGAATCGACTGTCCAGTGCGACACGGTGAAGGCAAGTTCGTTATGCCGTCATCAACGGATTTTGACGCCCTTGCAGCAAATCATCAACTCACCGTTCGTTATGTTGACCCAGCGACCAAACCAGGTCAAGGAATATCTGACCAACCCCTTCCATTTCCTCTTTCTCCGAATGGGAGCATGCGAAACATTGCAGGTATTTGTGATGCGACAGGACTCGTGTTCGGATTGATGCCGCACCCCGAAGCGGTTTACGCAAAATGGCTCCACCCAGATCATACACGTAAGACTGCACCAGGGCCACTTGACAGCGATGCTTTGGGAGAATGGGAAGGTGAAGGCCTTCAGATGTTCCGAAATGCGGTTGAATATGTTCTTTCCAAGCGCTGATACAATGCCACAAATGCAACGAATTCAACACATCGACTCTTTGCGAGGAGTTGCAGTTTTACTGATGGTCATGGTCCATGCTGCAGCAACATGGAATCCCTTTCATTCGCCCCAACCCACTCTTCTCGCTTACATCATTTCAGGCCTTGGTGGGCTTGCAGCCCCGCTTTTCGTCACCTTGTTTGGCTGGGGGGTTCTTCGTAGCGAACTTTCACTTCGTCAGCGGTTGTTTCAATCCCTCTTCCTCTTTGCGATGCAGATTCTTGTTAACCTTACGTCGCCTCACTTGTTTCAAACCTTTACACCAGGCGTGCTTTCACTGATGGCCCTTCTCAACTTGGTTTTACCAATGCTTTCTTCAAGTTTCAAAGATTCAAAGGTTCATCCGCTTTTATGGCTTACAGCTCTTGTATTTTTGATTCAATTTTTGTATCCAGAGATTCAGGGTGAAGGAAGTTGGTCTGATAGAGTAAACGACGCTTCTCTTTTCATAGTGGTATCAAATCTCTTCTTCACAGGAACCTATCCTCTCTTTCCTTGGATCTTGTTCGCAGCACTTGGGGCAACCATTTCCGCAAACGGAACAAACCAGGGAGCTTCAGTGCCGTCAGTACATTTAATCAGGTACTCAATTCTTTTTGGGTTGCTTTTCTGCCTCGTATCTTTTTACATTTCTCAAATCAATAACGAACTTTGGGCACACCCTACTGCCGATGCTACACTGACCTTTTTCCCAGCCAACACGGCTTTTCTCATCGCCGCCTTTACCGGTGTGATGATTCTTTGGCTCATGATTCAGAAATTGAACCCCCAGTCACTTTCCAGCGCCGGAAAAATGTCCTTGACAATCTATGTTCTTCACTTCATACCACTTGCGTGGATGCAGGATTATGAATTAACATACCAATGGGGATTGACCACATCGTCAATAGCAGTTGTTGCGTATTCATTGATTTGGATACCGCTTTCAGCGCAGTGGCTGAAGCGGTACCCAAAAGCAACGCTTGAGGCAACTCTCAAAGAGATTCGAAAATCACTCTGAAGCAGCAAGTGCTTCGGTCGCTTTCTTAGCTCCCATCCATGCAACTACACCGAAACCGATCTTGTTGATGATGTCTGCAACGTTGTAAGCAACGGCCATGTATTCTGCACCGCTATCAACTTCAATCAATGCGACTTCAGGGCTGAAGAGGTAACCAAGCGGGTAGATGATCCAACCTACAACGATGAACCAGCGAAGTGCGTTTGCACTCCACATGAGTTCTGGAGCGATTTTACTGTTATCAACACCGAGCCCGTCTGTCCAAGGAGTTCCAGTTGCAACGACAATCATTGCCCAACCCATACCACCAAGCAAGAGTGCTGGGATAGCAGCCATGAGGCCAGCTTCTCCAGCGTAGCCAAATCCAATCATGATGAGCGCACCTGTGAAACAGATACCGGTGAATCCAAGGCCTGCGACCTTTTTGTCAGTGATTGCATCTTTGCCGATAAGTGTCGGGAATTTGAGGGCCATCAAAGGAACGGTAATGATCCAGTCCATGTATCGATATTCAACGGAAACTTCTCCCCAATCTGCGTAAACTCCACGCATGTAGTAGTAGTGGAATGCAGCAATACCGACAATCAATGCCGAGATGGTCATTGTTGTTCGGTATTGAGGGGCAACGTTGTTTCGCTCGCTCATGAAGAAGACGAAAGCAGCACCCATGGCAATATATCCTACAAAGAAGAGGAAGAAGGTCATTGTCTTCAGCGTGTCACCTTCGATAAACTCAGGCAGCCCGTTATCACCGGTCGGAAGCGGTTCAGCAGCACTGACCGTTCCCGCCATTGCGAGGGCAAAGGTTGCGATTAAAAGCAGGCTCGTTGTTTTTGAGAATTTCTGACTCAGCATGTTACTCATTTGGCATCTCTTCCACACACCAGTTATAAAACAGTGTAAATAACCACGCAAAAACTGTCAAAATCACACTTTAGTGGAATTAGCCGACCTGCCCTGTTTGAACGGCCCACATACGAGCATAAATCTCGCCTTTTTGCAGTAAGTCTTCATGCGGCCCATCTTCAACTATGGCGCCTTGGTCAAGAACCAAGATTCTGTCAGCATTTCGGATGGTCGATAAACGGTGGGCAATAATCACGGCAGTTCTGTCTTTCGAAATTTTATTTATTGAACGCTGAAGCGCAGCTTCAGTTTCATTATCAACAGCAGATGTCGCCTCATCAAGTATGAGTAAAGGGGCGTTCTTTAGAACTGCTCTTGCGATAGCTAGTCGCTGTCTTTGCCCTCCTGAAAGCCTGTGCCCTCCTTCTCCGACCAAAGTGCCCCACTGCTCAGGCAACTCTTCTACAAATTCGGAAACTTCTGCCAATCGAGCAGCTTCATGGACGGATTCATCACTTGCCGCAGGGTCTCCATATCGGATATTCTCGAGAATGCTCGTGGGAAAGAGTGTGATATGCTGATCGACTAAAGCCATTGAAGAGCGCAACCGTTCAAGCCTCCACTCGTCCAGTGGTTTGCCTGCCCATTCAACTGAGCCCTTGGTCGGTTCTGCAAACCGTAATAGCAACCGAATTAGCGTTGTTTTTCCTGCCCCAGTAGAGCCGACTACGCCAACAGTTTCTCCTGGGCGCAATTCGAGGTTTAATTTTGAAAACACGGGTTCTCGGCCAGGATAAGAGAAATCAACATCTGAGAAGACGATAGACGAAGACTCTATTTTTTCGCTGTTTGGTTCAAAATCACCTTGTTCGACTTCAGTTGGCGACATGAGCACATCGAGAACTCGAGTTGAAGATGCCATTGCCCGTTGGTACAAATCAAACGTTTCACCGAGTCGGGTAAGCGGCCACAAAAGCCGTTGCGTCATGAATACCAATACTGAATATGCTCCCACTGCTAATGAATTTTGAAGCGTCATCCAACCTCCGAGTAAAAGCGTTGCAGTAAAGCCGCACAAGATAGCCATTCGGATGAGTGGAGTGAATGCCGCAGAGAGGCGAATAGCTTCTCGATTTGCTTCACGGTATTCATTACTGAGTGCCTCTACACGCTTCATTTCCCGCTCTTCAGCAGTGAAAGATTGGATTGTCGACATCCCAGATAAGTCGTTTTCAAGGAGAGCATTCATCGCCCCAGCCGATTTTCGCACTTCCGCATACCGGGGCTCAAGGCTACGCTGGTATCGAAACGACCCCCAGATGATGACTGGGATAGGAAGTACGGCAAATAACGCCACCTTCCACGAGATAAGCAAAAATACGCTGCCAACGACGATGACTGTTGTACTTACTTGCAACAAGTCATTTGCGCCTTTATCCAAAAAACGCTCGAGTTGATTGATGTCGTCATTAAGAATGGCCAAAACATCCCCTTTCTGCCGCTCATCAAACCATCCCATGCCTTGTTTCTGCACATGGTCGAATGTGTCAAGGCGCAACTCATGTTGAACTGTTTGAGCGAGATTCCTCCACAACACCCCGTAGAAGTATTCGAACAAGGATTCAAGGCCCCAAATTGCAAAGGTGAGTATGGAAATGAAGACCAATTGGTGCCATGGATCAATGAGTCCGTAGGACGCCAGAAATGATTCTTCTTTCAATACGACAACATCGACTGCAAGCCCAATCAAGAGTGGTGGAGCCAAATCCCATATTTTGTTGGTAATTGAACAGGCCGAAGCAAGACGCAATGTGCTTCGGTGCGAACTCATGTAGGTGAGCAGGCGTCTGAAAGGCCCCACTTCCGACATAACTCGACCACCGTGAGGAAGTATGAGAACCCTATGTCTGTGCTTTTCGGACCCGTTACCGGCGCAACGCCTATGCTGTGTCCGTGAAACGGGAAGGTGGGGATGACATGCGAAGGGCCGACTCTACTACCTTGGAATACGTAACTTCAAGCAGTTCAACCACGCGTCATATCACGCTTATCGACCCGGCAAAGCAAGACCCAAACACTGCTGCAAACAGAGCGATGGTTGCCGTTGAATGTGGAAGCAGCATGATCTTTGTAGGTGGTTCAACCGACACTCCCGATGAAATTGTTCATGCCACTTGTAAGGCGATTCAAGAAGCGTTCGAATTACGGGCTTTTGCTTCGAGCCAAGATCCTGACGCAGATGAAGAACAATGGCACATCCCCGTTGTTTTGTTTCCAGGTGGCGCCCACGCCCTTTCTCCGGCCGCAGATGCTATTACATTCATGATGCTGATGAACTCTTCAATTCGCCGATTTTTAGTTGGTGAACAAATCCGTGGGGCGCCGTATCTTGAAAAATTTGGTGTTGAAGCGCTTCCTACAGGGTACCTCGTGTGCGCCCCAGGTGGCCGAGTTGGCGAGGTTGGGCAGGCTGAATTAATCCAAGCAGATCAAACCGAACACGTGTATTCTTACGCCCTTACCGCCAGAATGTTTGGTTTCAAAATTCTCTATCTTGAGGCTGGAAGTGGTGCCGACACCCAAGTGCATCCAAGATTGATTGAAAGCGCTCGCACAGTTGAAAACCTCACTCTACTCGTTGGTGGCGGTATTCGTACTCCCGAGCAGGCGGTTCTGGCTGCTAATGCTGGGGCGGATTGGATTGTGACAGGAACGCTCACCGAAGATGCGGCTGATTTAGATGAACTTCGCTCCCGTATTTCGGGTATTGTTTCCGCTCTGGAAAATTAAGCAGACATTCGTTTCAATGCTTTTTTCGCTTTTCTCTCCTGAATAAAACGAACCGCATAAATAAGTCCGATTGCGATTAAACCAACAGCAATCAAGGGCGCAAGAATCGCTAATATTGTGATAAGGATTGCCAGAAACGCTTCAAATATCGAAAACACAGGATTCGCTAAACCACCCGTTGTACCCGTTGAGAGTGCACGAACGGCAACCGTTCCAGTCTGGACCGTCCCAGCAACTCCTCCGCCAGCGACAATTGACATGCTCCATTGTACAGCTGGTCCAAAATCGTCCAACATTGAACCCATCATCAACACCCCTGCAATTGCTGCGGCGGGCGTGGCAACCATGTCGAGTAAATTATCGACCCACGGGATAAGATATCCACCCACCTCTATGATTACGGCTACAGTCAATACCGCAAAGATGACCCACCCATCCAAAAGAGCAAATTGTCCAGCAGGCATCAATTCAAGATTGATTGCACCACTCAAAATCATGGGAGGTAAAAACACTCGAAAACCACTTGCTGCTGCCAAGCCGAGCCCTATTGAAAGTGCAAGAATGGAGTCGGCAAGTGCGAACTCGCTCATTTCAATCTTCGTCCTCAAAGACAACCGGGTCGCCCGAGCCGCCCGGTGAAGGGGGTCTTGCCTCATCGACATCGATACCTTGTTCAATTTCACTTTCGCTTACATCGAGATTGACTCGGCCACCGTCTGCTAATGTCGCCATGTCTTCAGTACCTGGGGTCGATAGAGTTCGCTCGAGGTCTGGAGCATTACTGTAAGCATCTCGCTTTGCTTCTCGAGCATCATGCGTCCTCACTAAGGAAAGGGAATCGGCAAAGACACGTCCAACAACTTCACGGGTACGCTCTCCACGTCGAACCGAGTCAAGTTCATGCACCATCGTTTCTCGCTGCCCTTCTATTTCACGGAGTTCAGCAGTTCTGTCTTGCAATGCCGACTCCATGTCGGTGAGTGTGAGTGTAATTTGCTGAATTCGCTCGTCACGCTCAAACACGTCATTGTGTAGACGGCGTTCTCGACGACGTAGAGAGTCATATTCTCGGTTACGTTCCAACAAACGTCGCTTGAGTTCATCGATTTGTTCGACTAAGTAATCGTGTTCTGCCGATACCGAACGAGGCCCTTGCATAACACGTTCTAATTGTTCTTCTAATTCTCCGAGACGCCCGTCTCGCGCATCGAGTAGACCGCGCAAGCGGTCAGCAATGTCTCGAAGTCTTTGNCGTTCTTCTTCAAGCGCTTTATTGGCTGCTTGCTCGGCGTCGTTCTGAGCTAATGCAGTGTCAAGTTGTGCCTTCAAACTCCGTACTTCTTCCGCAGTAACCGATGTCAACCCAGCGTCTGCTGCGCGTTCAAGCGCTTCGACCATTTGTCCAATGCGCCCTTCCATTTCTCCAATGACCTCGTCTTGTTGAGCAGTGAGTGTTCGTAATTGGCCGACTTCAGTTGCCATAGATTCTCTTTCTTCATGTGAGAGGGATGATTGTTGAGATGCAAGCTCTTCTCNAACGTCACCCAGAACTCTTTCCAGATGGACGATTTTGGCTTCGCTTTCTTCGAGTGCCGCATCAGTTTCTGCGAGCCGAGCAACTTCAGGCGCAACCATGTCTTCACGCTCAGCTAAGTCAAGTTCGAGAACTCGAAGTCTTTGCTTGACAGAAACCATTTCTTCATTTCGTGCAGCCAATTCATTCCAGGCGATGAGAACTTCCTCAACCAGTTGTTCGACAGGATAGCCTTTGAGCATCCCCTCGAGCGCTGCTCGTTCATCACCAGTTGCGTCACGGATTCTGTTGATGCCTGTTGTTCCGGTCGAGTCGATTGTCATACAGGCGGCTATCGCCGCCCAACTACACTTGAACTTTCGCCATCAAAACAAGCCTTAGAAGGCTGGTTTTCTACCCTTTGAGTTCTCGCCACAATCAGTTGATTGCAGTAAACATATCGTCCGGCATTTCACCAGCGAGTTGAAGTGCACCAGTAGCAACAGCGTTGATTGGTTCATCAACACACCAAACATTGACATCACCAATATCTGATATTTCATCAGCCATTCGAGCAGCGATTCCTTCAATCAAAGATCCGCCACCAGAGAGAATGATGTTGTTTCGGAGAATAGGTTGGTATTCAGGATCTGCGCCAGCGACAATTCGCTTAATCGCATTTCCAATCTTTGGAATAATCAATTCACAGGCTTGGTTGACAAGGTCGCCAATGTCGACTACCTGCTTCTTCCCTTCAACAGAAAGTTCAACCATTGCTTCACGGTCATCGCCGCCAACATAGGAGACTTCTTCCTTCCACTTGCGAACCATGTCCTTTGTGACTTGAGCGCCTGTGTATTTCTTTCGAATAAGTTCCATGAGCTCGTTGTCCAACCAGTCGCCGGCTTCTTCGATGGTGACTTGGTCTTCATCTGTTGGGAAAGTTCCGTAGATTCGAGCGATATCAGTTGTTCCAGCACCGATGTCAACAACGATTGAACTGGCAATTTCTCCAATTCCGAATGCAGTTGCGAACGGTTCTGTAACGACCATGATGGCATTGACTTGACCACGTAGTGTTGCAACGAGATTGGATTTGTCTGTGAAGGAAACGTGGCTTGGAGAGCAGATAACGCCAAACACTTCATCGAATTCTTCAGGGTCGACAGTTTCCAAAAGGTGGGAGACGAATGCCTTAGCAGCAGCCAAGTTTGCTTCATCGTCTTGAGCTACACCAGCCGCCATAGGGCGGTAGAGGTTACATGCGAGTTTGTTCTTCAGAGCATCGTTTCCGAACAAGACGTCTCGTCCAAGGAAATTTCGTGCTACGGGGTCTTTTGGCCGACCGACAACTGTCTCGATTGTGTGGCTGACGCCAGCACTTGATGCAATNGTCGATTGGTAGGTCCCTAAGTCAATTCCAACATATAAACGGTCACTCATATTTTTCACCCTCCGCGTTGCGGATGTCACGCCGAGGATGCCACCACCCTTCAAGGTTCACCCTTGTCATGATTGCATACTTCTTCAAATTCACTTTCATTTTTGCTTCGCTGTCACTCGTTTTCACCAATCGATGCGTGCGATGCCCACACACCTTCGCCTTCAAAAGCCGGAGGGACCTTTTCTTCACTGTTTTTTTCACGAATACTCCAACTGAGTTGATACATCAAGACAAACCCGGAAAGTATGCCAAGAATCCCCCAAAGAAACGCTCGGTTTTGAGAAGCAACCCCCTCATCAGGAGGAGATGCTTCCTCATCATTATCAAGGAGGGGATTTTTCCAGTTGCTGGTAAACTCAGCATCATCTCTCAAGATTACAAGATCATTTTTACCTTCTGGAGAGTTATTCCTGCTCTGCGCAAAGATTTCAATTTGAAGAGATTCACCACTTATATCCCATACTGGTAAATCTTTTGGAATCGACCAGGAACAAGTAAATGTTCCATTCCCAACATTTTGTTTTAGACACGATGCTATTGAATATGAACCGCCGTTACTCGAAGCATTCAGCACATGAATAGAAGCCCCCGTATCGAACAGGTCAGCATCATTGTCAAACGCGCTCCATTCGATAAGTAAGACATCATACCACTCNCCCCCTTCTTCTGGAGAGAGAATGAAATCAACAACTGGAAGCGAATCTATTGGCCTGCANCCGANCGAGTCGACCGGCCAAAAGACAGAAANNACAGAGGTAAAACATGNATCNAGGCTATCATTNACTCCATCTCCATCTGTATCATCGATACACCCATTGCCNTCNTTATCGAAGAGGCTGGCGTTTTCCANAGGGCATGCATCGACGTTATCTCCGACGGAGTCTCCATCTGTATCATCGATACAACCATCGCCATCAAGGTCCCATGGAACTGCATTTTGATTTGGACAATCGTCGATTACATTCGCCACCCCGTCGCTGTCTCCATCNTCCCAAGAGTACGAATCGCGTTGAACGCCTTCGACCGCTAAGGCGAATCCAATTTTGTTTCCATCAATGCCNACCGAATTGTTTTGATTTCCTGGCGAAACATAGCGAGCACGTACTTCAACCTCAACCCATTCTACTCCATCGAGGTCTTCTTCNGANAGGGAAACCGCAACTGTTGTTTCATTGCTCATAGGAAACGCAGTTTCATTTGAAAAATCAGCAANTTGNTGGTCATAAAGCGTAGAATAGCCATCATTTTGAAATGANTTCGCAAGGGTGATGCGGCCATCTGAAAGGCGGACAACGAGTTGCAAATCATCAACCAAATACGGCTCTGGCGCAGCATTCCAAGCCAAACGGGCATCGAAANCACCGCCGCTCAAATCAAAACGCTCGACCCACACATCCCCAGTTTTCAAAAACGGGCCGACTGCANCAGAACCGTTCCACGGTTCGGCTACTAAATTTTCAAGAGCTTCAAACCCAGCTTGTCTTTCCTGAAGCCACGCTTGAGGAGATTGATTGACGAGGCGATAAGAATCGTGAACCCACAGGTGTTCCAAAGGAGATACATCNTCGTTATGCAATTGCTGCTCNATGCTGTTGAAATCGACTAAGGCTGTTAGATTTAATTGCCCCCACCCGTCATAGGTATTCTGAACTTCATANCCNCCCTCGCCGCCGTTNCGAACGTCTTGNGGAAGCGGCGTAACAGACAAGGACATCAACGCCCGTAATAATGCTCCAGAGGGAGAAAACCCTTCAGCCAGACTGAGATTATTCGTTGAGTTCTTCTCATCGCCAACCCATTCCTGGCGCATGTTGCTAACGGGAATGAGTGTACGATTTTCTTTGCCAGAGATCCAACCTTGTTCAACCATCTGTTGAAGAAGAGCCGCCACACTTGTGGCNGCAGGGGTCGCCATACTCGTGCCGCTTGAAGAGCGGAGAACATCGTTGTAGGAGTCGCTGACACCATCGGCACGAGCGGATTGGACCGAGGTGCCAACCGCGAGGGCAAAAATTCCATTTGTCCCTGCTTCAGTAGGGCCCACNGACGAAGCACTCCACCGTTCAGANGACTGAGATTTTTCNGAAGCCCCTACGGCAACAACNTTCCTTCCATTTGCTGGTTCAAGCAGCTGGCCACCATTATTCCCNGGTGCNATAAAAGCGAGCGACCATGGCATTTCAGCGGCCCAAGCATCAAAATCGCCTGTTCGGGCNGTATAGGCTGTTGTTGCATCTCCCCAAGAATTNGAATGGAGNGTTGCTCCGTTTAATCCCGCTTCTACGAGCAGAGCATCAACATCAGGGGGCACCCACCCTTCATCAGAAACGATATCTTGGAAGATGAGTTTTGATGCGTATGCTAGCGAGGAACCGTTTTTTGGCATCGAACCATTTCGCATATCGTAGACATTGTAGCANGACAGAGTACCTGCAACATGNGTNCCGTGCCGGTAATCAGAATGNCCGGGNGTGTCGTTTGAGTCAATTGAGTGATTCAACAACAGGACTTTGCGATGAGAAACCCCAGGGGTTCCGACGCCATCACTCANGTTTTCACCTTCTGACCCGAGTCCACCAGGTGCCGTTGCATTACGAAAGCAAGCATGATCGGCGTCAAGCCCAGAATCAGCAACAGCGAGAACAATNCCCTCTCCATTTATTCCAAGNTCCCAGGCAGGGTTTCCAGTTGTGTAGCCATGTTGCAGAAGCGAACTTACCTGCCCATTCCGGGGCGATGTTTGCAAAACAGGCTCCACCCATAGAAGGCCGTCAATCGAGGAAAGAGCAGAGAAGCCAGCGCGCCATTCTACAATTTCGACATGAGAGAGGACGGAGGCATAACTCTCAGCATCTTGTGAGACNTCCACGCCATAGAATGCCAACGCCGAGGCAATATGGTCGACTGCTTCAGCAGGAAGCCTTGGCTCAAACACGAACCGATAAAACTCATGTTCTTCAAACTGAACCAAATCACCCTTGTATTGTGTTCGAGGCGGCGCTTTCTCNAGCACACCCGCCAATTCCTCCGCNCCNGGAGACTTCCAGGTTAACNCCTCCGCAGAGTTGAGCATTCGCAAAGGNGTGTATCCTGAATCCTTTAGAGCGCNCCATTGTTCTTGAGNCCAGAACCCTTCTTCCAACATGAGGGCGCGTTCTCCGCCAAGAGTTTCTTCGGGTTCAAACGAGGTACTAAGGCCTTGTACAATGGGCAACAGCAACAACAACGTGACAATGAACGCTGGTCGCATAAACATCGTTGACTCGTCAAACTTTGTCAATCTCGCGGTCTTTTCTTACAGAAAATGCGCGACGGCGCGTTTAAGTCGGGTTTGCGAGTCGCCAGTTCGATGAAGGCCTATCGCATAACAGGAATCGCCCCATTTGGTAGCATGCGCCAAGCATTTTCTCTTGACCTCCCTGCATCGGATGCAGGCGACGCTGAACACAGAGCATATTCGATAATGGGCTCACGCCACAAAGCAAATCGCCGTTCAATCGCTATCGATTCCGTCGAAGAAATAGACCCTCGAATTTCTACAGACCCTCGTATAACAAGCCATTTCCGTGAAGAAATCGCAGCAGCAGGCGGCCCAATTTCTCCACCTCAGGAAGAAGAGTAAACCCTCGCGGGCTTCTTCAAGGACAACCACTTCGGACTACGTGAGCCGCATGGTTGAACGAAGCGAGTTACAAAAAATGGCACGCACAATCGATGCGCATCGCCAACAACTCGATACTCTTCATGCAAGGATTGAACAAGTTTCAACCATCCTCGAGGAGCATGACATCACCTCTTCAATACTCGACCAACTTCTCAAATCTATTTCAACCGGCAGAGCCGCAGCTCGCCTCTCAATTGGCTCAGGAGTCACACTGAATTATGTTCATGAAGGGGATACTGAAGGAACGGCAATGGTCGATATTGGAAGCGGCGTCTTCGGTGAAAAGCCTTGGACAGAAGCACATTCATTGACGGCAGAACGTAAACAAGGCATACTTCTACTGCATCAAGACCTCACGCAACAGTCACAACAGTTGGAAGAAAAAATAACCCAACTTGCCCAAGAATTCAATGCAGCAGCCGAACAACTCCAGCCGACACAGCCGGCAGAGGTTGCCGAAAAAGCGCCTTCGCAAGCGAAGACAGAATCGCCCTCAGAAGAAAAATCACCCCGGCGTCCACAACGACGCAGTGGCCGTTTTGGTAACGAACTTACATTGGACGACTGAGGGATTAGATGGGACTTTTCGACCGATTCCGAAAGCGTGTAACTGAGGTTGCTTCCGAAGTCAATACTGACGAACTTTCGGCGGAAGCAGAATCACAAGAGGCTCAAGAAGCCCTGAATGCCGCTGCAGAGATTCCACAAATCCACCAAACTGAAAGTGGGCCAATTGAACAGGAGTCCGCCGAATATGAGGCGGACATCGAATCTGAATCGTCGGGCGAAGAATGGGAAGACCTCGAAGCACTCGATGCCTTGGAAGATGATGGCGAGAGCCAGGAAGAGTGGGATGATTTTGACGATGAGGAAGACATCGCTTTGCCAATTGAACTTTCCCGAAAGGAAAGAAAGCGCGTTGAAAAAGCCCGCCGCACGAATGAAAAACGCCTGCTTAAAAAACAGAAGGAGATGAAGAAGCGTGGCGCAGTGGATGTTGCGAGACCACAAGGCTCCAATGTTGATCTTTCGATGATGCGAACCACAACAGGTCGCCAACTCGTAAGCGTTCAAAGTGCCCCGAAAGGGTCAGTCAAACAAGCCGAAATTGAAACGGAGGCTGGCACCAAAGTCGCAGTCGACCTTGGAGGGGGAGTCGTCTCAGAAGGTGGACGCGTCATCAAAGCAGGCACAGTTCTCGACAATCTTCTCGAAGAATTAGAATGGGTGTTGCTCGAATCTGATATTTCAAGTGACGCAGTCACTGCCGTCATCGACGCACTTCGTGCAAACTTAGTTGGTGCACGTTTGAGGAGAGGAGCGGACTTGGCGAAAGTCTTGGAAGCAGCACTCAAGCGCGCCTTGAGGAATATTTTAGCGGCCGGATACTGGGACTTCGATGCAAGCGTAAAATCCTTTATCGAATCTGGCGATACACCGGTTGTCATCATGCTCGTAGGTGTGAATGGCACTGGAAAAACGACGACAGCTGCTAAAATTGCGCAACGCCTTCTCGACCAAGACATATCTGTTGTAGCAGCGGCAGGCGACACATTCAGAGCTGGAGCAATTCAGCAATTAGAGAGTCATTGTGAAAATCTCGGCATCCGATGTATCTCAAGTCAGCGTGGAGGAGATACTGCTGCTATTGCTCGCGATGCTATTGAATCAGCGAAAGCGAAAAACATCGATGTGGTCTTGGTTGATACGGCTGGGAGAATGCAGAACAAGGTCAATCTGATGAACGAACTCAACAAGGTAAGTCGGGTTGCAAATCCCCACCTCACCTTGTTTGTCGGCGATTCTCTCGCAGGCAATGACGCCGTAGAACAAGCGAGAATGTTCCAAGAAATTATGAAATTTGACGGCGCAGTCCTAACGAAAATCGATACCGATGCTAAGGGCGGAGCCGGCCTTTCAATTGCTTTTGCAACTGGCCGGCCGATTGTTTTCGCTGGGGTCGGGCAAGGCTACCATGATTTGAAGCAGTTTGACCCGGACTGGCTGCTCGAGCAAATGTTTGATTGAATCTGTGCGATTATGACTTAGACCTTGAACCCCTCCCAACATCATGGCGGGTACGTTCAAAGATGAAGAAACGGAACAATTTTTCCAACTTGTACACATGTTCCAGCGCTCTGCATTGTTGCATATGGGCCTGTTGCCAGACCAAGAAGGAAACATGATGTACAATCTTGGTGAAGCGAAAGCAGCTATCGATTTATTACGTATGTTACAAGGCAAGACAAGAGGTAATTTGAGCGATCACGAAGAACGGATGTTGAAAGGGATTGTGAGTGAATTGCAATTACAATTTCTGAAAGCACCATCCCGTCGAAGAGAGGCGGAAAGCGATGCCGCCCAATCTGAAACGATACGCGAAGCGTTCGAAAACCCACAGAGTGGCCCTGTCGAAGACCTCAGCACCTCCGAAGACAGCGAAGAATGACCTTTCTTGTGCGGTTAATTGATGTGTGATGGCGATTTCAGCGAGATGATTCACATGGCATATGTTACGCCGACATCTGAAGAATCCGCCCCAACGGTTCTCATCGTGGATAATAATCAGATGTCGTTGATGCGACTTCGAGAGGTCTTCAAGGTTCGAGAATTTAATGTTGAAGTTTGTGAAGACGGCGACCAGGCCGTCGACGAATATATCCGTCTTGATCCTGAATTGGTCGTGATTGCACTTGATTTGCCGACACTTGACGGCCACATCGCTGCTCTGGAAATGCGAGAGCATGGAGGAGAAAGCCGAATCGTCTTCATCGCATCTCGTCGTCTTGCACAATTGGCAGAAGACGCGAGCCATTCTGCTGGAGCCGTGGCATGGCTCGAAAAGCCAATTTCTTCTGCGGTCGTTGAGCAACATTGGGAGCAAATCCTCGGGCCAATTCCGGATGCCCCAGGACTTGAAGACCTTGACCAACTTTATCCCGAAGACCGGATAAAACCCGTTGCTGATGAAGGGCTCATGCCCCTGCCGCCGCTCCCTGGGATGCCCGCCTTACCTCTACCCGGAGTCATTGTTGAACCTCTTCCTGAGGCAATTATTCCCGTAGTGGCTGAGGTGAAAGAAAAACCTAAACGTCGCTTGTTCAAACTCCTTCTTCTCACCGTTCTTGCAGGCGGCGGGTATTTGGCTTACGCCTATTCTTCAGGACTTGCACCGTTCGCTTGATTGTGGTGCGCTGGAACAAGCACAACGTTCGCGTTCTTTGTCACTTGTGCGCCAGCGGGTAGTCCCGTCATTTGACTAATGATTATGCCATCTTCTTCAAGCAGAGTCGAATCATTTTGCATGATTCGAAAGTCAAGAGACGCCGCTTTTTTACCAGCGCGCCAAAGAATCCAAAGAGGCACTGCAGATAATCCAACAGCGATAAGCCACAGGATTATTCGTAACATTCTACCACTCTACTTGAGGCGTTCATTGAATGCACTCCACGATGCTTTAGCATACGCTTCTGCTTGAAGAGCAGGGTTTTCCGCTTTGTGAATGCCAGAACCAACGATGATACAATCGGAACCAGCGAGCACTGCTTCACGTGGATCGCCATATCTTTGCCCCATCTCGCCATCACCAACCTCAAGATTAACGCCCGGAGTCCAAATCAGTTTGCCGTCACCAACCGCTTGCCGAAGAAGTTTCAATTCCTCGGGCCTGGAACCGTTTCCTATGAATCCAAAAACACCAGGATGTGTTTTCCCCAATGCAACAACTTGAGCAGTATACGCGGGGTTGAGTAAGTTCCCCCGACTTGACATCTGGGCTAAGAGAAGCACCCCTCCATTTCGCCCGACATCTTCCCAGCCAGCCTGTAAACCATCAACGATATCAGGTCCAGAAATAAGGTGGGCAGTGACTAAATCGGCCCAAGAACGAATGTCGTAAACTCCGGACATTTGCTTGCGACTAATGCCGCCAATGTCGGCAAATTTCCGGTCTTCAAAAATGAGTAAATCTGCTGCAGTGGCCTTTGAGCAAAACGCAGACCACGCCTCTGGCGTCCAATCGTCGACCAAGTCGACGTGTGTTTTGAGTGCTGCAAGATGAGGGCCTACTTCATCAATTAAATGATTCAATTCAGCCATTGTTGAGCGGTCGGCGGCGAGACAAACAAGGCTCTTTTTTCTGCATGCGGCTTCCATGAAGGCACGAGCCATAGGAAGGGAGTTTTCAGTCCAACGACGCCCCCATGCTTCGCCAGCCTGCATGGTTGTGCCAAAGCGTCTTGCCACTCATACCTTACGGCCTAATTCTAAGAGAGAGTTGATCGAATCAGCGAGCGTTTCGTCACTCGTATGCAGCCGTATGCCAAGCTCTTCTTCCATGCTGCCTCTGTCATAGCCTACACTTCTTCCAAGAGACGAGCGCACCTGTCTCACGGTAAGTTTTGGATGGAAGGCCGCCATCACGATGGCGAGTAGAGACGGCAAACGGAACATCGCCCACCTTTTTCCAGGGGCAACTCGTCGCAATTGAGCGCCGATTTCTTTCATCCATTTCCCTTCCTTATGCAAGATATAGCGTCCACCATCAGCGCCAGAATCAATTGCAGCAATGTGCGCTTTGGCGACATCGCGAACATCGACATAGTTCAGATGTGTGTGCAATACGAAGGGGAGGCGTCCAGTAAAATGCTTGAGGTATGCCATGGAACCACGGGTGTGACGCTTGTGGAAAACGGGTCCAAAAACGATCGAGGGATGAATTGTCACAAGGCGGGGCCTTGAATCTTCATCACATCGCTTCACAAATGCCCGCATTTTTCGTTCGGCTTCCGCTTTAGCAAATCCATAGGGGTTGACATCCGGGCTTGCATCATCGCACCAATCTGATGAGGAAAATACGTGCCCATTCGGATGCCGAGTTCGCCGGATTGCAGCAACAGATGAGGTGTGAATAATCGTTTCAACACCTCCTGATTTTTCTATGGCTGCACAGAGGTTTTCGGTGCCAATGACTGATGGATTGACCACTTCCAGCAGCGGATTTTTCACGCCGACCATGAGCGCAGCGGCACAATGAATCACCACACTGCAACCCAGTACTGCCTCATCAACGGTTTTTTGTTGGAGTAAGTCCATCGTTACAATTTCCAACGAAGCGCCCTTGTTCTTGGGAAACGCATTGAGAAATTGTGCATCCTCCACCTTTCGTACAGTTGCCCGAACATTTCTCCCCTCTGCTAACAGTTGATGAACAACATGAGCCCCGATAAAACCAGCAGCACCTGTCACGAGAACGGTCATGTAAGTCCGTAGCGCCCCTCCTTCTTGATGTATCTTCACCAAACATCACATTGATGGCAAACCCCCTCGTCGCTCAACCAATGCGAATCGCAGTTCTGTTGGCTATGCTGGTTCTCCTCGGCCCTCTTTCGGGTTGCTTCGGGAGTGAATCGGTTCAAAGTGAACAGGCCGACTCCAGCCAATACCCGACTGAATGGGAGCGCCACACTTTGGAGTGGAATTGGACTGACAGTTATTCGTACGTCCTTCAACCCGGGCCTTACACTGCTCTTGAAGTTCAGGAAGCAACATTTGAAGTTGACACATCGGGAGTTTGGGAAACCGGGCCGGCAACTGCAAACGTCCACCTTTCCTATTGGCTGCCTTCGAATACTGAAATGGGTGAACAAGTCCCCGTCATTGCAGTCATAAGCCCGTATTTTTCCTATGGCCAACCAGGAGATGAATCTGGAGCTACGAATGTGGTAGGCGCTGGGCGCGGCGAATTCATTTACGACAACTATATTCCTCACGGTTATGCTTTTGCACAAGTCTCGGTGTTTGGAACAGAGGAATCCTCTGGATGCTTCGATTACCGTGGAGAGGGCGAGGGCTGGGGCATTCATCAAGCGGTCGAATGGCTTGGTCAACAAAATTGGTCAAATGGTAAAGTTGGACTCTATGGTAAATCGTATGAAGGCGCAACTCAATGGGAGGCAGCAGTCCATGGAAGTGAACACCTTGCAACAATTGTTCCTATTTCCGGAACAACCGGCCTTCACCCCTTACTCTACAAGAACGGGAGTGCTGAAGCACGCAGCCAAGTCATGCACATGAATTACTTTGGTAGCACCGTAGATTACAATGGAGATGATTTGGACAACGTATGTCCGGATATTATCGAAGGACTTTTTGCAGGGCCGGTCACTTATGGCATGGGTGAATTGGACCCTTACATGGCGAATTACTACGAAGAGAGGGAACACATTTCTAAAGCTCTTACCAACTACAACGGCAGCGTATATTGGGTACAAGGAATGCAAGATTGGAACGTCGACCCACACCAAGTATTCCCGTGGTATCAGATGTTCATCGATGCTGGCTTCGATGTTCGTGGCATGCTTGGCCAATGGGAGCATAATTACCCAGACCAGTGGACAAAACACAATGCCCAAGAGAGTGGATATGGCGGAGAAGCGATTCAAAACATGACACGATGGGATTGGGGACAAGATTTGTTTGAATGGTTTGAGTACTATCTCAAAGGCGTGGGCGAGAAACCAGAACTCCATGCCCAAATACAGCGAAACGATGGAGAATGGCGAATTGAAGATACATGGCCCCCACTCGACCGAGATTTCGCAGAAATACCATTGGATACGTGCACTCAAACCGGTACACGCGTTCAGGGCGTATCTGTTTCAGGCGGAAGTGTGAGTGGCGTAGTCATTGAGTGTGGTGCTTTGAGCGGCGATTCAGATATTTCCATTTCAGGTCTTGCCACTCTTCACCTTGATGTTCAAGCTGCGATGGATGGAGGGCAAATATTTGTCGAATTACAAGACGCAGAAACCAATCTTCGACTCGGCCATGCAACCATGGATATCCGTTACCACCAAGGAGGAAGCGACCCGACCACAGTTCTCCCTGGACAATCACTTACGATGTTCATGGAATTTCAGGCCATAGACGCCTTGCTGCCAGCGGGTCACGGTATACGATTGGTCATGACTGAAAATGGAGAGGATTATCTCGCTCCAGCCTGCGGCGTCCTGTGCCCCATTACAGTTAATGGCGGCACGCTGACCATCCCTCATATTGATCGAGATGGAGGCAATGTTTTGATCACTCCTCAGGGCGAGAACGCTGCAAATAATCAGTGATATTACGCTCCATCTCGCAGCGCTCGAACCATATCGATCCTTCCAACCAATCCGACAAGCACGCCGCGTCGACTAACCAAGAGTACTTCTTCTTCAGCAAGCAATCTTCTCGCTTCGCCGATGGAAACATCGACATCAACCATTGAAAAGTTCACGCGCATCACCTCGTCAACACGCGTCAGCGCCCCAGTATCGCTTTTGAGAAGGCTTGCCTCCGAAACTAAACCGACCACAGAACCGCTCTCGCTAAGGACGGGGAGGTGACTAATCCCTCCAAGCACCATCTTATCGATAGCTGATTGAACGCTCTCTGTTTGCGACAACGCAGTAACTTCTGAAACCATGATGTCTCCAACAGTATGAGCCTGATCGGGGCGCTCCATGCGGTTCAATGCACCGACTATTTTTCGAATTGTTGAAAGCCGAGGGTCGACAACTTCAGTTTCCACCTTTGCAATAACCGATTGTGTAAGTTCGGAACGTTGGGCTAATGCGGCCTGAGTAAGCCCCAATGATTTGCGCCATTGACGCAAAAACCCGCCAGTAGGAATTTCCATTGGTTGTCCGTGAGAACGATTAGCCATGAGTTCACCGGTCCGCAGTTCGAATTTCCTTTCTTTTCTGTCGATTCCCTTCCTTGTTCAATCGCCCATAAACGGCCACTTTTCGCGAACAATTGAATACACGATGACGCGATAAAAGCACTCTTATCTACTCATATATTCACTGTTATGCATTTTTTAAAATCACTCGGCCAATAAAATTACATTTAATCTGAGCGTATGTTTGATATACCGTCTTTGTAAGCAGTGAACTGATACCTATGATGGATAAAGCAAAATTAGAGTACATATGGCTTGATGGATACAACCCGACACAAAACATGAGAAGCAAAACCCTCGTGAAGAAAGATTTCACTGGAACGCTCGAAGAATGTCCAATGTGGAACTTTGATGGCTCCTCAACACTACAAGCTGAAGGCAACTCTTCGGATTGCCTCCTCAAACCTGTTGCTATTTACCCAGACCCTCAACGATTCAACGGCTTCCTCGTCATGTGCGAGGTTATGAACGCAGATGGAACACCTCACGCCAGCAATGGAAGAGCAACTATTGAAGACGACGACGAGGATTTTTGGTTTGGATTTGAACAGGAATACTTCATCATGGATACAGAAACTCAACTCCCTCTCGGATTCCCGATGGGCGGATATCCTGGTCCGCAAGGAATGTATTACTGTTCAGTTGGTGGCAAGAACACACACGGCCGTTCTTTAGTCGAAGAGCACGCCGATCTTTGTCTCGATGCTGGAATAAACTTTGAAGGAATCAACCAAGAAGTCGCATGTGGCCAGTGGGAATTCCAAATATTTGCCAAGGGCGCTAAGAAAGCTGGAGATGAACTCTGGGTTGCTCGATACCTCCTTGACCGCTTGACAGAAAGTTACGGTTGCTATATCGAATATCATCCCAAGCCGATTAAGGGCGATTGGAACGGGTCTGGAATGCACGCCAATTTCTCTGATGGGCGAATGCGTGACGAGGGTGGAGAAGAAATGTTTACCAAGATTTGTGAAGAATTTGGAAAGAACATCAAGAAGCACATGGACGTCTATGGCGAATTCAACGACGAACGCCTTACTGGACTTCATGAGACGCAATCGATTGACCAATTCTCGTACGGTGTTTCAGACCGCGGGGCATCAATTCGAATTCCTGTAACTGTCCCAGAAGACGGATGGGTTGGACGTCTTGAAGACCGTAGACCAGCATCAAACGGCGACCCTTACAAGATCGGTGCAGTGATTATCACGACAACCAAGGCATCTTACAACTGAGACTTTTCTGTTCGGTCTTCGTCTCTTCGAACGCGAAGAACACCGAGAATAACAGCACCGATGACGGACAATGTCATGATGTTTGCAGCAATCATTGCAAATGAATCGACAAGCACTCCATAGATGAGCCAAAGGGTAAGGGCGAAGGAAACCACTGCAAACGTTGTCAGAGAGATCCCATCGTGTCGCTTGTGCACCCAAACTTGAATGATTTGAGGAATCCATGCAAAGATACCGATGACGCCAGCGAGCAATCCGATTGCTTCAATCCATACTGCAGCCATAGCCATAGGCGACGGACCAACCCACATCAAACTTCGCGAACNTTCATTGGCGCTCAACGTTCTTGGCCCAATCTGCAGGTGGCTTTGATACATCGATTTTTGTTATTTCAGCCCACTCTACTTTTCTTGGCGCCTTTTCGCCCACAACATGCATTTCGAGAGAGAGGCCATAAGGAATTTTAGCAATAATATTGCTGCCGCCAGTGTTCAATGTCACTTTACTTGGATTGTTCGAGAACAGTGAAAAGAAGGAGCGTTGATGCTCAACTACAGCAGTAACACGGCTCTTTCGTTCAGCAAACCAAGAGCGCAACTTTTCTCCCAATCCGAGACCAAAAACATCGCCTTTGAGCATCAAACCGCCGTGTAAGTGCACCTCGTCCCAGGTGTTGAATCCCTCTAAAGTCTCTATCAAATCCTTGTTCAATTCTCCTGGAGCGGTTGTTTCTAAGATCTTAATGAATCCAGCCTCATCAACCATTTCAGCCGATAAATCATCTGGAATTTCAGGCCACTCAAGTCGTTGATGGGTCATCGCCACAATGACGCGCATCTCGATTGATTGTTCTGCTGAAAGAGAAAGGCGTTTCTCGTGCAGGGCCTTCAGTATTCTTGCTTTNCGAGCAATNCTATCCGCTACACCATCGTGATTGTGTTGTGTTCCATTGTTTCTGTTTTGAACAAAATGGTGTTCTTTGGTTATGGTAAACGAGCCCGCCCAATGTTTTTGTTCAACCACGAGCATTGTATTGCCGCCTATGACAATCATGTCAATCTCTCTCCTCCCGCCATCGGGGTCAGGGATTCGAACGGATTCAAAAATATGCCATCCATTGTCTCTTCCTGCAGCCCTTGAGAGTTTGCACAATCGCATTTCGGCCAAATCTCCGGCTCTGTGTATGTCGTCTGGNGGGTGTTTTAAGCGCCTGGAACGCCACCAGTTCCATCGGACTTTGAACGACATAGTTCTCACCGTAGTANCTCATCTACGCTTTTCACAATTACAGTCGGTTGCTGTTCCGCACCTTCAGACAGTTGTGCAACATCTTCCATCGTCGCTTCACCGGAGAGAACNAGAACNCCGACACATCCAGCNCGTGTAGCCATTGCCAAATCNGTATACAACCGGTCTCCAACCATGGCACAGCGTGCAGGATCGAGCCCTAAANCCTCAATTTTATGCAAAATCATTCCAGCATTTGGCTTGCCAGTGATGTGCNCAGGNTCCACTCCCGTAGTGACTTTCAACATGGCCAAATAAGCTCCAACATCCGGAAGCCCACCGTCAGGGGACGGGCAAACCATATCGGGATGGCTTGCTACAAGNGGAACTCCTTTGTGAAGGAAAATACTGCCTTGCGCGATTTTTTCATAATCGATTTCAGTATCGTAACCAAGCACAACATACTGCGGGCTTTTACTGCGAGTTTCTATTCCCNTTTCCTCAAGCATTTCCCGCATTCCTTCCGTTCCAATTAACCATGTTTGGGTTATTGATTNAGAAGCGAGCCATGAGAGCAGGTCGTGNGTTGANAGCAACACATCATCTTCTTTCGCAGGNATTCCGAAGGCGTGNAATTTTTTGACGTATTGCTTGACGCTACGACTTGAATTATTGGATAAAAAGTAACGCTTTACACCACGCTCATCGCACCGCTTGAGAAAGTCAAGAGCACCTTCAATGAGCTCTCCGCCAAGATAAATTGTGCCATCAAGGTCAAGAAAAACCGCGTCAATTTCTTCAAGCCGTTCGTCCATATTTTCACCTCAGAAGAGCAGTGTTTTAATCATAAACCAAGGCGAGTGTAAATTTTCCTGTGCTTCTTTACTCGCAATCATTTCNGTCATCATTTCTTGCAGAGCCGGTTTCTTTTCGGCTTTGCCTACAAACCAGTTGAGAAGCCATGACCTTCGGCTGAGTTTTTGCATTCGATAGGAATTGATCAGTTCAGGGCCCAAGACCTTCCAAACTTCTTCTTGGTATTCAAGAAACGGCTTTTTCTCCATGATGTGTCGAGCAGCCATTTCTCCAGTGACCAGTGCATTTCCAACCCCTTCTCCTGAAAACGGGTCAATCAGCGAAGCGGCATCGCCCACCAATCGAATTCCATTCATGCTTGAACGGCGCGGTTGGCGTGAACTCTTCTTGCGAGGTGAACCGAACGGCAATTGCCATCCTCGAGCGGAGCCAGGAACCATTTCAGCATCAGCAAAACGCTCTTTGAACATTGGGTGGTTTGCAATAACGTCGGCTTGGAGCGCCTTCAACTTCTTCTTTTGTTTATCCAAAAGCCCAACAACCATGCCAATGCCGACATTCACGACATTTTCTGAAACTGGGAACAGCCAAAAATAGCCGGGAATCACAGTGTCGACGAAATGAATTTCGATGTCTCCAACGCTCTCTTCACAACCCTTTACATTGCGCCAATATTCGCGATATCCTCCACAGTAGTGGTCTCTATCCATCATCACTTCATTGTATGAGGACTCAACAACTGAGCGAGCGACTGGGCAACGGTATCCCGCTGCTCCGACCAATTCTCGTGCGTGGTAGGTTCGCTCTTCACCGTTGCGACCCCCAATTCGAACAACAACTCCGGAGGCATGGCGAGCATCGCCACTTCCTTCCCCCGGGTCTTCTCCGCCATTACCATCATCGAATAATACGCTGCGAACTTCTCCTCCCTGAATTACAGAGCCACCAGCATCACGGACCATGGCTTGACAGCGGTTGAAGAGTAAAGAATCGAATTGGGCGCGAGGCAATGCATAGCCTGCTTCAAGCCGCTCCACATCCTCTTCGGGCAAAGGTACCCGAACTGAGTTTCCTTTCGGTGAAGAAAATACAATGCCTGTTACTCTGAAGTGGGGCGTTGCTTCAAGGTCTTCCTTCACACCCAATTCCTCGACATGTGAGAGGGACTTTCCACCTACGGCGTCGCCACATATTTTGTCGCGGGGCCACACATCTTTCTCGAGCAGCAAAACACGAGCGCCGGATTTAGCCAAATAGCCTGCAGCGGATGAACCTCCAGGGCCTCCTCCGACCACAATCGCATCAAATTGAGTGCCACTTTCGGGGACATCACCGGTTTCTATGGGTTGCTCCCATGAGCGAACAACAGTCTCCGCTTCACTCGTCATGTATGGAACACATCCGAGTCACTTCTTGAGTCTTAGCGTTCAAGCGGTTGTAAATCATCAGTATGGACCGTTATACTCATTCGGCGTCACTGTGGCCATGAGGCATGGGCGAGTTAACCTCTCAGCTTGGAGACGGTTTATCCGCGGGCCCTGCAACGCCGGAACAGAGGAAGAAAGCCCTTCTGGCACTGCTTGTCGTTACGGCTGTTTGGGGGGCGACATTCATCTGGATGAAACAGGCTCTGAATGCGCTTGATTCTGAAATCATCGAGTATGGGCGTTTCGAGGTGGTCGCAGTCTTGGTCGCAGCACGTTTCGCAGTCGCCGCTTTGGCAATGCTGCTCTTTTTCCCAAAAGCCCGTGCTGCACTGAGTGAGGTTGAGCAATGGCGAGGGGGATTGATTCTCGGGAGTATCATGCTGGTTGGATTTGTCACTCAAATGATTGGTCTGGAAGACATAAGCCCCTCAGTTTCTGCTTTCCTCACGTCTTTGTACGTTGTTTTTACCGCTCTTATCACCGTCTTGTTCACCAAATCTCGCCCTTCTCGAACCCTTCTTCTCGGGGTTTTCCTTGCCACCTTTGGTGCCGGTTTCATCCAGGGTCCGCCACACCTCACGTGGGGTCTAGGTGAAATTCTCACCGTAATTTGTGCAGTGTTCTTCGCTTTGCACATCATTTACACACAGAAGATTACCCAACAGGTCGAGCCAATTGGAGTCACCCAAACTTCGTTCCTCGTCGTTGCCATTGGATCAATGCTGCTCCTCTTTGCGATAGGTGGCGGGCGTTCTCTTGAACAATGGGAAATGGTGTTCAAAGACGGTGTGTTTTTGCAGGTGCTTTTCCTTGGTTTGGGAGGCTCCTTGTTTTGCCTCCTTCTCTTGAATCTCTACCAGCGATTTTTGCACCCGATTCAAGCCGCCATCATCTATGCGTTGGAGCCAGTTTGGGCAACGATGTACGGCCTTGGCCTTGGCCTCGACGACTGGAGCTGGTGGATACTTCTCGGCGGCGGAGCACTCTTTTTCGGTAACATCGTGGTTGAGGTTTTCTCAACCGCTGAAAGTGAAGAGTTAATGACGGCCGGCGACTCGACATAGTTGAGGGATTGTATGGCAGAAGACAAAAATCTTGATTTGAAAGGGTTTGGAAGTAAATCGGTGCACAGTGGTACCAACCATATTGGCGATGCGGTGAACACGCCAATTTTCCAATCATCAACCTACAAACTCACTGACGAAAGATACGCCGGCTGGGCGGCTGGTGCACAACACACGCTTCTGTATGCCCGCATATCTTCAGTTAACTCCGCTGCAGTTGCTGAAAAGTTAACGGCTATGGAAGGCGGCGAAGATGCTGAAACTTTTTCATCGGGAATGGCGGCAATTTCTACGACATTGATGGCGTTTGTTTCCGCTGGCGATCACATTGTCGCCTCACCAGACGTTTACGGTGGAACCTATGCCCTTCTCACAGAAGAACTTCCACGCTTTGGCGTTGAAACGACCATGGCGGACATGCGAGACCCCGCCTCTTACGAAGCAGCAATCCAGCCGAACACGAAAATCCTCTACATTGAAACGCTCACCAACCCGGTGCTCAAAGTCTGTGACATTCCTGCAATGGTGGCTATTGCAAAGAAACACAATCTCCTCTGCATAATTGACAACACCTTTGCATCTCCGTGGGCATGTCAACCTCTTTCAATGGGTGTTGACTTGGTTATTCATTCGACTACGAAGTACCTCGGCGGCCATTCAGATATTATCGGCGGTGCAGTTGTTGGTTCAAAGGAATTAATCGCCGAAGTATTCGGTAGAAAAGCAGTATTTGGCGGCAATCCAGACCCGCACACATGCTATCTTCTTGAGCGAGGAATGCGCACGCTCCACGTTCGTATGCCGACCATTTGCGACAATGCGGCAGAACTCGCTAAACGCCTTGAAGGACACCCGATGATTGAGCGAGTCAACCACACTTCTCTCAAGTCTCACGACGACTATGAAGTTGCTCAACGGGTCATGCCCAAAGGCACTGGAATGATTGCCTTTGTCGTCAAAGGTGGCGATGAAGCGGCACTGAAATTTATGCGCGGCCTCAAAATGATTTACGAAGCAACCAGTCTTGGCGGAGTTGAATCTTTGGTCGAATGCCCATTTAATTCCAGCCATCAAATGATTCCTGAAGATGTTCGACACGCAGCAGGCCTTGTTCCTGGATTCGTTCGAATGAGTATCGGTATTGAAGACATTGAAGATTTGTGGGCTGACCTCGAAAGAGGATTTGCCAATCTTTGAAGTTAATTCGCTTCACCGGTGGCAGTTTTGAGAGCAGCAAATGCTTCCATCCACCCCTCAGTCGCCTTTTCCACTTGTTCCGTTTCGCAATTGTAGAGCGTTTTTCCCGCTTCAAGCAGTTGTTGTGTTGCAGCTAACCAAGCGCCACCACGATCTCTTGCATTGATTTCAAAATGCCATTCTTGGCCAGTTGAACGACCTGCTGCGAGCAACCAAGCCCAAGCAGCGGCAGCCGAATCAATCGAATCATGACGTTGTGTAGCAACCCGCTCTGCTTTTCCATCACCTTCTAACAACCCTTGTAGAATCAAGTCGTGCACAGACCCAGTGGCCCCAGATAAGACATCATTTCGAGTTGGGAACCGGGCGATTTTTTGCGCAGTTTCACGCGCTGAATCCAAACTTTTGAGGAAATTTCCAAACGGCTGAGGCTTCTTGAGTTGCTTCTTCCAAATCTCTTCGGCTTCTGCCCCGGTAATCCCAAGTCCAGCGAGGCCTTCTAATCCCCACTTTTCCCACAGGGCGCCAAGAACATTGCCGCAGCTTGTTCCCTCCATGACTTCCAGTGCAGCAGCTTTTCTTTCTGAGACATCACCCTTTGCAGTAATTCGTAAACCTTCACCATCGGTGGAGCCCTCTTTCATTGAAGCAAAGAGCATGTGTGCTGCAAGGTGGCGCTCGTCGTTTGAACCAGAGTGAGATTGCAACGCTTCTTCAATCGCTTCCAAATCCATGCCCGTAATCCATGATTCACCGACAACTAATCCATCGTCTATTGAATCCAAAACAGCCCGGCGAATAGCTAGAGAAATAACGCCTTCATTCATCGTCAAACCTTGCCAAGCGTCGAGAATTTTCTCCATTCCTTCAGCAGCCGAATCGGGCAATGGCGTATCCTTCCCCCATCCTTTTGGAGTCCAGTTTGCATCGATCTCGAGAATCGATGGAAGGAATGGTGGGAGCATTGAGAGTGCTAAGTGGTGAATAAACGACGATTCTTTTTTGTCTGTTTTTGAGAGCACATCAAAGCCAATTGCGACAACCGGCCCGTGTTTGAATGAAAAGCGAATGTATCCTTCTCCACTTGAATGGAAGTCAAGAACGGATTGGCCATCAATGCCTTCAGTCGCCCATACAGGGACCGACAAATCATCGTATTTTGTAAACGTAAAACGTGAACGTTGCAGAACATCGTCCAACCATTCATCTGGGGGCGAAGGTTTGGGGCCGGTGCAAACAAATCCACCCTTCCACGTGAAGAAATACATTCCTCGCTTCGCATGGTCCTCCCAGGGCAACATACGTAGTGTGAGGTTCGAATAGTTCTGAAGCCCAGCCAAATAGCCTTGCTTTCCCTCGCCTCGGCGAATGAATGAAGCGGAACCAAACGAGCCCGAGCTAAACTTTCCTACAACGGTAATGTCTTCATCATGAGCTGCATGAAGTGAACCTGCAAACGCTTTGGCCACAGGGTCGCCACGTTTTGCCATCATTCGTTTACTGAGCCAAGTCATATCGTTTTTCTTACGAATAATAGTTTCAAGTGATCTCATCGTTTTCGTAACCGGGTCAGTGCGACCCCAACGAAGCTTTCCTTTCCAAGTCATAACAGGAAGGTGCGCTCTTGGATTTTCCAGCAATTTAGCAAGTTCGCGCTTGAGTTTATTGGCGGTCGCTTCATTCGCATGCTTGGTTCCACGCATTCTGAAACGCTGCTTTTTTTGACCAGGGAATTCTACTTTCGACGGAGCAGCCATAGATTCCCCTCGCGCCTATCCAAATGCCTCTGCCGTTTGAGTTCTTCGCGCCTTAAATACTGTTGACAGGTGAAAGAATGGAGCGGGAAAAACCCCCTGTATGCCACTGACATATCCGGGGTTTCAACCGCTTTTATTGAGGAATTACAATGAGTGACGAATTTGCAGAAGAGGAAGAATATACGATGGATGGACACTACGGAGAGCAACTCCAAAAAGAACCCGAAGGGGAAAAGCCCTCTTCAACCATCATGCACATTCAAACTCCGATAGGTCCTGTTTCCTTTGACATGAAACAGTATGACGATGTCCAAAAAGCAGTTGCTGCCACCCATAAGAAAGGACCACAAACTCCCTTGGCTGAACAATTGATGAACAGTTTCATCGGTTCAAAGCACAAGCGAGATTCACGGTATTGGAGCGGTAAACTCGGCGTTTTCATGAAGCTCCATTTCGATACTTACCTTGAAGAGGAATTCAAAGTGACTGAGGAGTTCATGATTGACCAAGGGAAGATTCGAGCACCAATGTATGAGACCATCGAAGTCCAAGAAGAAAACCGCCTCCGGTATCTTGCCATCGGAACTCGCTTCTATCAGTCAAAAACCAATCCTGAATTCCAATTCATCACCGTTTCAACTGTCGACCACGATGGCGACCATCGCTTGTCAGTGTATACGCCTTCAGAGAAGACCGTTCTTGTCAACGGTAAAGATGCAGATGACCTCATTGCTCAGGTTGAATCTAATTTCTATGAATGTGGTATTCTCAAAGGCGAGTTTTTCGATTTACGATACAACTTCATTGCACGCGACAAGAGCATCGACGAACTCATCGCTTGGGATGAAAACGTCAAAGAAGTTCTGTGGAAGGACATCATTGGTTTCCAAAAAGCCATGCCTAAACTTCGAGAAAGCGGCGTTCCCAATTCACGCGGCTTGATTTTGGCAGGGCCACCTGGCACTGGAAAAACCATGATTGCCAAGTGGCTTGCTGCCCACTCCGACATCACATGCATTCTCATTTCTGCTGAGATGATTACTGGTCGAAATGACATCAAGTCTTGCTTTCAAATGGCTCGTAAACTCTCACCGACCTTGCTTATCATCGAAGACATCGATACCGCAGGAGCACTCGACCGCCGTGCATCTGACCACCCACTCTTGGGAGAATTTTTGCAATCTATGGATGGCATTGTTCCCAATCACGGGGTCATCACCCTTGCAACCACCAACCACTCCAACAAAATCGACCCAGCAATTGCTGACCGCCCAGGTCGCTTTGACCGTATTGTTGAGGTTGGATTGCCAGGAAAGGAACAACGTTTCCACATCTTCCACCACCTCTTGCAGAAGCTTGACATTTCACGAAACGTGACCCTTGAAGT
This sequence comes from Euryarchaeota archaeon TMED99, assembly GCA_002170315.2. GTDB lineage: Archaea > Thermoplasmatota > Poseidoniia > Poseidoniales > Poseidoniaceae > MGIIa-L1. Next base: position 1,216 of record NHFA02000021.1, on the reverse strand, counting down.
CAAGGAAAAGTTGGCCAAGTCAACCGAAGGTTTGACCGGTGCTTGGATTCGAGCAGTTGTTCAAGACAGCCTCATTCTTGCTCTCATGGAAGAGAAAAAGAAGATTGGCAAAGAGCACTTGTTCGCTTCTCTGAAAGACGTCATGGAACGTCGAGGTATGGCTTACCGAGTTGCACCTTACGCCCCTCCACAAGCCAAAGCAAAGGCAGATGTGTATGTCCAGTGAAGATTCATTGACTGATACCAATGTCTCAATTTTCCATTGACCCAAGGTAGCGATATTTCCCACGCGGCAAGATTTCACCACTTGTAGATAGTTTCTCGATCAAGGACCCTTTTTCAAGAATGTTCTTCAAAATTTGAGATAATCTCGCTGCTGAAATCTGTTGTATGTTCTTGGAAATGTATTCGCGTAAGTCGCCACTTGAAAACATACCATTCTTCGTAATAAGTGGAATTGAGTCTACAACACACTTCTTCCATTCAGAAGTTTTCGATAAGGCTTCGCCCCGGGATATGTACTGCGATAAATTGAGAACAAGTTCATTTTCAAAGTTCAGTGACCAAAGCGCCTTTCCATTCCTTCTCCCGTTCTTTATGATAAAACCAAACTCTTTGAGGTCGTTCAAATGCGTCCATAGTGTTGAAGTTTTATTTCCTTCAATAACCCACAATTCTTCAGGCCGCTTTATTTTGGTGTATTTGTAAGAATTCAAGTTAAATTCATCAATTGTCAGAGATTTGTGCTGTAAGAGTTGACCGACAATCCTCGCACGAATGCTTTTTCCAAACAATTGAACAACCATTCGTTCATTTTCATTCCCGGCAACAACTTTCGTTCTCGTTTCCGCCATAGTTCTACTATTCACTTTACTTATTTAATATTTAACATAAAGTCTAAATCAAGCTTAGAACGGAAAAAATAACATTTTATGGTTTTTTCAGTCAAAAGGGCCTTATATGCCTAAATAAAGGCAGGGAGTTCTGCGACCACTGGCCTTCCGAGATGGGGAGGGAAGAAACCACTTTTCTGTCAATTTCCCATTAAAAAAGACTTACTGAAAGACATTTTTATAATTTTGCCCACCAAGGGGAAATTCCACAGGGTTAAAAAGGAGGAGATGGAGGGAGTTTGGCTCGCATCCGGATGAAGCCCGTGAGACGTGCTCGTTGTGGCGCGAGTGGAGACTTATTATGAAATACAACAATAACGAAA
>NHFA02000020.1 GCA_002170315.2 Euryarchaeota archaeon TMED99 | reverse complement strand
GACGGAGACGGATTTGGAGATAATCAGTCCGGAACTGATGCTGACCCGTATCTTGATGATTTTGATAACGATGGCTACAATGACTCGGTTGACATTCTACCTAAACTACCGTCTCCCGGTGATTTAGATGCGGACGGTTGTCTCGATGAAGTAGACCAGTTCGTTGATAATGCCCAGGAATGCGTCGACACAGATGGCGATGGAGTTGGTGATAATGCAGATTCTGATGATGACGGAGATGGATGGACCGATGCGGATGAGCAACGTTTGAACACGGACCCGCTTTCATCCGGAGAACAACCGGTCGACAGTTTCGAAATTGTAGTCCCCGGAACTGCAGTTGGACTTGGGGCTTGGGACTTAATTGGTATCTTCGGCGGAGTGCCCTTTTTCCTATGGATTGGGTTTGGATTTGTGACTCGAAATTCGAGATGTGAGAAATATGAAGATCTCCTCAAGCAAGCGAATTCCAGGCAAGAACTGAATGAAGTTGCCCAGCGCTGGGAATATTCATTGATGCTGCGAATGCTCGGGCCCCATCAGGGTATTCGACTTGAAAGGCTTCGAGCCGAGCTGGATGACGAGTTTGAATTCGCAGAGAAATTAGGCACCGAAGGCAAGTCTGAACAGCTGAATTCATCTGTCAATGAAAGTGCAAAGTCCCTTCCATCCCTCACCCACCAGCACAACTCACCTTCAACGCCACCTCAAGAAACACCAGCAACATCTGTTGATGAGAAAGGATATGAATGGCTAAAAGATGAAAACAGTGTTGACTGGTATCGAGTGAAGGACAGCGCTGATGAATGGCAACAGTTTGAAGGCTAGTCCATTCTAATTTTGCTAACTAGAATTCCCTCTGTTTGTCCGCGCATGAGACGCGTGTCGCTTGGGTACCCACTGCCAATCCATTGAATCAGTGGGCTCCCTTTGCAAATCAATCAATGAACTAAAGAGTTCACAATAAACTAACAAGGCCATGTTTGTCTTGTCCACTCCTGACGGGGGGATGAAGATGATGTCCAAAGCAACTCAACATGAGCCATGGTTCGATAATATGCGCTTGTACAACCGGAAGAAATCAGAAATTGAAGAATTAATTCAAGAAGCTGAATCCGAAATGAAAGTACAACATTTACGATATGTTGAACGTAAGGAAAACGGCTCTCAAAAAGATATGATTCGAGCCCTTCTGAAATACACTCGGGCGAAGGCAGTGTATGACACGATGCTTTGGGTCGCTGTTCAAAGGGGTTCTACCCATCCTATGGCGAGTAATGTAATCAATCAATCAGCGCCAAACAATCGGTAAAGAATCACGTAATCGGCCGAGTTCTTCACCGGTATAGACTGGTTTTCCATCTTCCTTGAGCGTATTCATAATGAGCCATAGAACTCCATTCCATGCATTTGAGCGAGCGAAGATTTCAACAAAGCCACACGCCGCTGCTTCCAGTAACTTTCCTTCATCAGTTTCTTCACTGAACAAAGCTCGAACCAAGTTTTTGGTATCAAATTCATAGCCTTTTGGTCGCCATTCCATCATGAGAATCAAACCTTAAAGGGTGCGAGATTAAGTCGATCGACCAGATGTTCAATCTCGACATCAGCAATGGCTTTCATTCGTTCTCGCAATGTTTCAATTTCCCCATTCATGGTCTTCATTTTGTGTGCTCGAACCAAGTCTGTGAGCAACTCGTTGACACTTTTGTGCCCACTCATTGTTCGCATTGTATTGAGTTGTCTTCTCACTTCGTAACTTACACTGACCGAGGTCATCCCTTCGCCTGTCATGACTATCCCGAACCTGCTCTGTTCTATAGCATACTTAACCTGCGCGAAGAGTTGAACGGATGAAACGCTGATTTGAAGAGGAAATTCGGTTCTTCAAAACGAGAAATCATCGATTTTTCCGCTCAAGTAACAGTCGAGGATCTTCTTTCACACCAAATTCTCGACGCATTTCGATAACGCGTTGATGAAACTCCTTCGACAGTGTCCAATATTCGAGTGAACCAGCTCCGGCGCCTGAATTGGTTGGTTTGTTGAGTAAAACGGTTGGTGCGCCGCTCCAAGGCGCTTCCGCCACTTTCACAAGTCGCCGAATGGTGGTCTTGAACAATTTGTTGGGCATCTTACGATTGACTTCATCGCAGACGTGGCGGCTGAGTTTAGAACGTGCATCGACCATTGTCATAGCGATTCCAAAAATCTTGAGATTCCTGTTGATTCTCCGTTGAATCATTTTTATCGAATTCATCAACATACTGAACCCTTCAAGTGCATAATATTCTGCTTGGACGGGGACCATGACCCAATTTGCTGCACACATAGCATTGATTGAAAGCAGCCCTAGTGATGGTGGAGTATCAATAATGATGTAGTCAAATTGGTCGATAATTGGCATCAAGGCTTCTCGAAGCCGAGTCTCTCGGCCAATTTTGTGGCTTAATTCGATTTCAGCACCGGAGAGGTGAATGTCACTGGGCAAGAGCCACAAATGACCCACAGAGAGGTTATCAGGTGCTTTCTTGTTGTTGTTACGAAGGCTCCATGCATCGCGCATTGATTGGGTTAATTCATCTGGACCAATGAGATATTCTTCCATCAATGGCAAATCTTCTCCTGAATCATTTGCGAGTAAGTCATATGCCGTTTTTTTAATGTTCTTTTTCTCAACACCGAAGGATGTGGCACAATTCCCTTGTGGGTCAAGGTCGATTAAGAGGACTTTGGCTTTTGGCAAACCTTGTCGAGATGATCCTTTGGCTAATGCTGCAGCCAAGTTCACAGCGGTTGTAGTTTTGGCACAACCACCTTTCTGATTCGCAACAGCAATGACCATCTTGTAGGGATTCAACTTCGCACCTCCTCGGACAAATTGAATGAGAACGGTCTTCCCCTTTCAATACAGGCCCTCGCCTGCTGAATATCAAGCAGGTTGAATGACGGGTACGGGTACTTCCGAGAGGATTTTGCGAACGATGTGCATGCCAGTAATACCTCGTATTTTTGCTTCAGGTTTCATGTTGATACGGTGGGAAATAACCTGTAATGCAATGCCTTTGATATCATCAGGTATGACGTAATTTCTTCCAGCAATAGCAGCGGCCGCACGCCCTGTCTTGAACAAGGATTGCGATGCACGAGGAGATGCCCCATTCGTGACTCGGTGATCTTCTCGTGTGCGCTGAACAATCTCAACAATGTACGAAAGAATAGCAGGGTCAACATGGACGGTTTCCAATGCCTTCTGCATTGCGACGACCTTCTTTGGAGAAGTGATTTGTTCAACATCGTGTCCATCTTTTCCACGAAGTTTTCGTCGAGCGAGAATAGCCTTTTCTTGCGGTCGGTCAGGGTAACCCATGCTCATTTTCATCAAGAAACGGTCCATCTGAGCCTCTGGAAGTGGATAGGTTCCTTCTTGTTCGATTGGGTTTTGAGTCGCCAAAACAACGAAAGGCGCAGGGAGTTTGTGGGTAATACCTTCAATTGTAACCTGCTTTTCTTCCATTGCTTCAAGCAGAGCAGCCTGAGTCTTTGGCGGTGCACGGTTAATTTCGTCAGCCAGTAAAATGTTAGAGAACAGTGGTCCAGCACGAAGTTTGAACTCTCCTGACTTTTGGTCATACATGTAGGTACCCATGATGTCAGAAGGTAGCAAATCGGGTGTGAATTGAACTCTCTTAAATTTACAACCTAGAGCGCGAGCGAACGTATTCGCAAGTAACGTTTTAGCGAGCCCAGGGAAATCTTCGAGGAGCATATTTCCGTTTGATAAGATTCCGACAGTAACGCGTCGAAGGTTTTGCGGCTTACCAATAATGACTTTACCAACTTCACTCATCAAACTGTTTGAGATGGCAGACACCGTCCCAATCAGGTCTTGTGCAGCAGGATTTTGACCCATTGCGGGTGTTCCAGTTAATCCAGTTTCCATGATTGTAGCCTCCGAGGATAATTCAACATCCTAACCTATCCATATATGAATGTGAGGTGTGATTATGTCATGTAAAAAAGCCTGAGTGTGACATTTTCAAAAGCCGGCTTACGGTTTCCATCCAAATCCGTAACTAAACTCTTGCAATATCTCTTGGTGGATTTTGACAATTTCGATGAATGCATCGGTTTCAGATTCTGATAAAGAAACCTGCTTCATCTTCTTTGAGTCTTCTTCCAAAACATTTCCATAAAAGATTTCATCATCTGAAATGTTACTTCTCGAGAATCGAATATTGACTTGAATGGGTACTTGTTGGCCTTCATGTGCTACTGTTTCACCCTCGGTGCCGATTGACATGATCTTTCCGAGAACTCGACCTGTGCCGTCATCGCGAAGCAGTTCTTGTCCAACACGAATTTGCCCCTTGAGAACTTGAACCCCAAAAACCGCAGGTTTGTCCTTAAATGACATGTTGAGATATCGAATTTGGGCAGGTCGGAATACGGGGCCATCATCGGAATTGGCAGCTTTTTCTCGTATCTGCTCAACCAATTCGTCAATTTGGTCCATAATCTGATAGAGAATATCTCCTTGAACATAATTAAAATCGACTTCTTTCTTTGATTTCGCAGCCTCTTTCAATTCATTCTCAACTTGGACATTTCCTTTGACTGCTAAAGCGATAAGGAATTTGTGTTCATCATTCCCTGTCGCCAAAATTTCTCGCACATCGCGTTTATTGACNGGGCCAACTTCTGCATGACTGATAGGAATCTTCCGTTTTTTCAATTCATACAAAACCGCTTCAAGACCTCCGAAAGTTCTCGCTTTCACAACAGCACCCTCTCGAACTTCTCGAGCAGTTTGACATCCCTGAGAGAAGCCTTTACCAACAGCATTTGGATTTGTGTGAAGGGTAGAGAACTCCTTGCGCGAAAGAACATCATGACAGATGCTGCACATGATTGGTGCTTCATCGCGAATTCGTTTGTTTTCCAATTTCATCTCTGTGAAAAGAGATTCGAGGTCATCTTCAGGCATTGGGAAGAAAATTTTACTACCAATGTGGATTTCTTTCATCCGTGGAATAACCAATTTCAGTCCGGCTGCAGCAGATGCGGATTCAACATTCTCCCACCGTTTCCCAGCATCACGCATTTCAGTCATACCGATTGGCTTACGAATCGAGCGAATCCGAACGCTCGAAGTGTCATCACCATGAAATGAATCAGCCACTGGGCCCTCATTTGTATTGTAAGCAACACTGTCACCTACACGAATCGTTCCTTTGGTGAGAATGATATCAATCGTTTTTCCAACTCCGATTTCTTCTCGAGATTCCAGCACATACCCTTCTGCCATATCTTGCTCATGAATAATGAGGTCTTCACGAGCGAACTTTTCGGCCATCGCGAGAATCACGAAAAGCAAATCTTGCAATCCTTCTCCCTCCTTTGCGCTCATAGGGACAAAGAGGCGGTCATTTTTGATGTCAAATGTTTTGATACCTTCCCAATATTTTGCGAGGTTAAATTTGGAATGTGAAGCGACTTGTCCGAGCAATTTGTAATAAAAATCATCAGCCATTTTCTGAACATCTTGAGATTGCTCATTCCATGATTGCCATGAAGAACGTCCTCGCTTAGATTCCCATCGATGAACTCGGTCAATCTTGTTTCCTACGATAATAAAGGGAATATTATTTTCTTCTAAAATCTGTATGCTTTGGATTGTTTGAGGCTTGAAACCTTCGACAATATCAACGATGAGGATTGCTATATCGGCTACACTTCCACTTCTGTTACGGATCGAGCCAAAGGATTCGTGCCCAGGTGTATCGAGGAAAATAATTCCGGGGCTTTCGAACTTTGGTTTATCTTTGAAGGGCATAGTTTGAATCGCTTTAACCAGCAATTCTGAAGGCACATTGGTTACACCAAGTTCTTGGGTAATTCCTCCGGCTTCACGATTCATAACATTGGTTTTATTTCCACCAATTGAACGTAACAGGTCGAGCAAACTTGTTTTTCCATGGTCAACATGGCCCGTGACTGCAACGATTGGTTGGCGAAGCGTTTCTTCGACATCCACCATTTCATCGTTGGCTTCATCAGACATGTGAATCAACTACTGTATGACTCAATTATTCATAAACCCATGATGTGATGGTTTGTTCCCAATCCATCAAACCTTCTGGGAACCAGAGTCCGAGTTCAAATTCTGCTGTATCCGCAGCATCTGAACCATGAATCATGTTGTAGCCCATGTCCATTCCAAAATCTCCACGGATTGTTCCAGGTGATGCTTCACGGCCATTGGTAGCTCCAATAAGAGTTCGAGCAACACTGATTGCATCTTTTCCGTTCCAAGCCATACAGACGACAGGTCCAGAGGTTACGAAATTAATGAGGCCAGGNTANAAAGGTCGTTCAGCGTGAACTGCATAATGCGTTTCTGCAGTTTCTCGACTTGGAACAACGGACTTGAGTCCGACTAATTTGAGGCCTTTGCGCTCAAATCTTCCAATAATTTCTCCAATTAATCCACGTTGTACGCCATCAGGCTTGACCATTACATAGGTTGTTTCCATGTTGTTCACCGAATCAGTCCACTTGACTCCCCTTTATGAGCCATACGGAAAAAGAACGACAGCAAATACACACTGCTGAGAGAAATCTCAGGGTGAACTTCGAAGAAAGGTGGCTTAAATGCCGCCCTTCACGAAATGACGAGTCCACTTGACTCGACGAGAGTTTCGCTTGAGTTTAACCATGTTCTTACGAGCCTTGGAGTTCTTGAACCACAAAACACTTCCATCTCTTCGAACAAACATCATGCCTGTTCCAGGTTCGATCTCTTCTCCAGAGAAATTACAGATTCTTCGTTCAGGCATAAATATCACCGTGCATTCAATTTGCGGGCTTCTCGGCCAGTATCCTTGAGCATCAAAATATCGCCCACTCGAATAGGTCCCAAGACGTTTCGAGAGATAATTCTNCCAACGTCACGTGGGTTTGGAGCATCGTTTACACGAACTTTGACCTGAGTTGCCTCACCGGTCATACCGGTNCGGCCGACAATTTCGACGACTTCAGCAGGCCATCCACCAAGTTCTTCACTCATGTTTGTCATCTCCTGTTTTCAATTCAAGCTTTGAGGCCATTGATGGCTTCAACTACTTTGGTAAATGTTTCTTGAGCGCCCTTTGTGATTTCCATCACAGCAATGGACGCTGCTTTGACACCTGCTGGAAGTCCAGCAGCTTGTGCAAGGTGTTCTTGAGAAGGAACNTATCCGAATGGAATTCCTTTCTCAGCACAGATAAGAGGAACGTGAGCAAGAAGTTCAGGAGGGTTGACATCTTCTGCNAGGATAATGAATTGAGCAGTTCCACGTTCTGCGGTNTTGGTCACTTCATTACTACCTTTNTTGATACGGCCGTTGGAATTGGCTTGTAGCATATCATANATNTGGTTCGATACTTCTTCAGGGGTTTCAAATTGCACGTGTACAGTCACTGGAATCACTCTGTCCTCATGTTAAGGGCGTTCCTCCGCATAACCTCGCGGATATAAACACGACGGAAAGAAATACCTGTCTCTGTTTTCACATTTTGGAGCCTTTGAACCAATTTCTTCACAGTGNAATGGGTGACTGCGAGGTCANAGCTCCCAGTTAAGGCGTTCAAACAACTCGTTCACCCCTCGTGCAAGTGCAGGGCCGCCGGATATCACATCGCGGGGGTTTGACAACGAGCCAGTAGCATGAACTCCATCGACATATCGAATCAATCGAGCAATAGCGCCTCCGGTAAACAATCCATGCGAGCAAGCGGCATGTACTGCAANCGCTCCTTGATTTCTCAATGCTTCAGCCGCACGACAAATCGTTCCACCCGTTGCAATCATGTCATCGACGATGGCTACGGTTTTCCCATCGACATTGAGATTTTTCGCTTTGTGGACAATCGTATGTGCATCGATCCGTGTTTTCTCCAAGTAAGAAAATTCACAATCAATTTCTTTTGCTACCATCGATGCTCTTTCAATAGCACCTTTGTCTGGAGAGAGGATAAAGTCTGGATTGACAGTCTCTTGCAGATGACGAGCGAGTTCTGGCATTGCCGATGTGAATGCAACTGGAACTGGTAAGTCCTGAAGTACTGACGGGGCATGTAAATCAAAAACGATGATTCCGTCACAACGTGATGCGAGAAGGTGGCCAATTGCACGTGCGGAAACTGCTTCACCAGGTTTGAATCGCTTGTCTTGCCGAGAATATCCAAAGTAAGGCACAGCAAGTAAGATTCCTGGACCAACATCATTGAGAGATTGAGGGCCAATCTCACGTAGATTTTCCATGTTTCCTTTTCGAACATCNTTGATGGCTTCGAGCATGAGGAGCGTTTCGACTATACCTGCGTCAGGNAATGTGTTCGANACCAAGACAACAGGNTCGTTTCTTACCGCTTCAATCGTTTCAGAAGGAATTCGAATATAACCTTCTGAGTCGGGAAACCTTCGGGTTTCAAGTTGATGATGATCCCAGTTGAGTGAATGCGCAAGTTGTTCTGCTAACAAGCGAGAATTACTCCCAGATAGAACAACCATACTCTTCCCTTGTGATGAGCGTAGCACTGCCCCTTCATGTTCTTTGCGAGTGAAACGGTCGAGCAAGTGCTCTCCAAAAATCCAGTAAAAACGTGANGTTAAGTGCGCGAGGCAGGACTTGAACCTGCGACCTCCCGGTTATCAGCCGGGTGCTCCAACCGACTAAGCTACCCGCGCAACTGTAGTTCGGCGACTGACCTCCCCGTCATAAGAGTGACGGAGTGTCTAAGCTCAGTATGTTCTGATGCAATTTCACTCTTCTTCATCACTCATCTCGTTAATCGAGATGTAGGATGGTAGTGAGAGCACCTTGTCGAAGGTTCGAGAAAGAACAACTTCATCCAGGCGTTCACGAGTTCTTGAAAAAGCGTTAATTGGTATTCGCAATTGTGCTTCAACNCCATATTGCTTTTGAATTCCAATTCTTACTTGTACAATGACGCCTTTGTAAGTGCGCTTCACTTTGAACAAATCAGTAATGACACCAATTTCATCGCCTTGGTTGTCAAGGACTGCTCGGTCAAGCATTTCGTCTGGTGCATACAATTTTTCATCAATACGGACGGTGTTTCTCCATCTGCGTTGTAATTCTCTCATCGATTTCGAAAGTTTAACAGTTCCATCGTTTCTGATGCTGTGCACCAATTCTTTTGGTAGAGGTACGAGTTCTGCGGGTTTNCGCATAAACTCATCAGCCACATCCGATTCAACTTGCAATCGCATAGATCGCACGCGTGCTTCGTTCGGGTGGTGGCGTTCACCAACTATTTTTCCTACTTTCTTATCATTCACATAAACATCTCTTTGGAGTAACTCCTGGATGTCATATTTGTCGTTCGGCATTTTTCCCATCTCCTTCGCCAGTTTGTTCCGGCTTACCCCACGCTTCACTTGAAAGGTCTTATACTCTTTGGCGNTTNAAATATGATTTCCAATTGCATTTGTCGTATAATNTATNGCCNTTTCAATTGAAAANGCGATTATTTTTCGATTTTNGNACATGTCGTATAATTTATTCTTGCAATAGGAGTTCAAGAACGCCGAGCATGATTTCGAGGAGAATCTATAGAAATATGCAAAACGGCTGTATTATCTTAAAATCGGAGTATTTTCAATATGAAATATGTTCTTATCCACGATTTTTTTGACCATTTCAAAAGCAGCGATTGTTGTTTTCAGTCGAGATACGTTCAGAAAGATCCGCAAATTTCCTGTGAAGCTTCGGTTCATCCTTTCTTAATTTTCCAATTGATTTTTGTATTTTCCAATTGAGATTTTATCATTTCGATTGTCGTATAATTCACTGAATGAACATCTTGATGTATGCCTGTTCTTTGGAAGCGAATATGCGTGAGGCACCAATCATTCATCTACGGGGTGTAGATTCAAGTATTGGTCAAGCTTTCATTGAACGAATCCTTCGAACTGATGCCCATCTTGTCATTCCAAAGGAACATTACCAACAGACCTCTCAACATTATGCTACAGAACTCGAGTACAGTGAAGGTGAAATTCACTCTTCAGACGAAGTTCCTCTTTCTCCTGGGCATCGTTTGCTGTTGATTGGTTTGGGGCCCTTCGATGAAGAATCTGATGGCGAAGTCGGCTTTGAGGTCGATGGTCTTGAAGTGGTCTTAATGACTCCAGCNCACTATGATTTCGAGGTTGATACAGAATGGATTGATTGTCACGTCGTTGTCCATGACGTCCTACCTCGTAGCCCTGATTCGATATGGAGCCCTGTTCTGTTTGAAGGATGGTTCGCTCAACTTCATGCCAACACACCTCCAGTTCCGCAGGGCGATACTCGCCATTGGTGGGTGAGTGATATCGATGTAGCCGATGCCTTTGTCCGTATTTTGATGAGCGATGAGCCATTTCCCTCAGAACTGAAGGTATCGGGTCGTCGGGCGTGGGAACAACCTCAAACTCTTGAAGAACTGTCTCTTCTCTTTGCCAGAACGATGGCCGGTAGAACCGGTGATTTTGGAGTTGAGCATCTTACTGCAGCGCCAACGCCAACAATCGAGGTCAAATCACTCAAAGCACCTTCGACTGCTCCATTGAGTATAGAAGAAAACGCCCAAGTACGACCAGACCTTTCTCCATTGCACGATTTGTTGTTCCGAATTGATGGTGACGGTTGGCGCCCACTTGTGCCAATTCGAACTGCATTGATGCATTCGCTCGCAGGGTATATTCAGTGACGTCAAAGAGTTTGAGTTCCACCTTCAGGTAAGACTGTCAACGTTGTGACATTACCCAGGAGCGTCGGCCCTTCAATGAAAGTGCCCATTATGCCGGTATCCCCACTTGGATTGTGAGACAACGAAAGCCATGGTCGTCCATACGCATCGATTTGCATATCAATGAAATCACCAAAGCCTCCACATCGCTCATATCCGCAGGTAGGACTAGCATTGTCAAGTGGATCGTCAAGAGCATTGAGTTGAACTGTAGTAATGAGCGGTGTTTCGTTAAACGCGTCAGTAATGACTGAGATATACCCGTGCCACAATCCATCACCCTCGGTTCCAATATATCCGAATGCAACACGTCCAGGATCGCCTGCAATCACAACAGGGAATCCAGTTCCTTCCAAATGGCTCGGTCCAATCATAATGGCATCAGACCAAGTATTCGCATCGTCAATAGAGTATGAAAAGTAAGGCATATTATCGATGCCCATCCACATTGCATAGACGTTACTTTCCGTATCAGTATCGACTTGTGCCTCTTCAGCATTCCAAGTATCTGCAGTTCCTGATTCTTCGGTTGGCAAAACGTGTTCAGTCCAAGTAATGGCTCCGTCTTCAGTCTTGTACATCGAATAACCTTGACCATCACAGCCTTTCTGGCCTCGGTAGAAATTCCCATTTTCAGCTCCAATAATGTGAGCAGAGAGTCCTCCACTCTGACAATCGACTGGGGCACCCGGAAGTTCAGGCCCCCATGTTAGACCACCATCTTGGCTTGCAGAACAAAGTGGTGCTGGGTAATTACCGTTGATACAGAACACCCACAATGTTTCATGAAGAATNCCTCCATAAGGTGACGATGCAATAGTTTGGTGATCTTGGACAGAATATCCAGTTGCAATCGAAGGGGGAGACCAAGACGCTCCCTCATCATCGGTCCACTCAACAGTCATTCCTCCTAAAGCATGCATGTCGAATTTCATAATGCGGTCAGTCCATGGGTCNACGTAGACATACGGGTCGTTGGAATTGATAACAGGTGGGAGGGCGCCATAGATGTCTTGACAACTGAAATCGGATAAGCTTGTCATTTCGACCATGTTTGAACATTGAATAATTGCGGTTGAACCACCATTTCCATTTCCGTAACTCGTGAAGTAAATGTTATCTGTTGAGGTAATGCCCATAGTTGGTTCAAAGGTAGAATATCCTGTCGCATAGTATGTTCCTTGACTGTAAAATGGAATGTTTGCACCTCCGAGTGCTGAAGTATTGTTCATTGCGTTTACGCCGCCAGGGTAATGATACCATGTGCCGCTGTTCATACCTTGTTCAAAATCAAAGTAGCCTTCATNTTCCATCCCTTCTTCCATCGTCTCTTCAGCACCAAAGCAACCTGAAAGAGGCATTAAAGCCATCAAAGCCGTTAGTAACATTGCCATTTTTTTGTTATTCATTTGCTTCACTCCTTTGGAAAATATCTGCACCGAGTAANGGAAGTAACACACTCGCATCACCTTCAACACAGATGTTTGGTGCTTCAGGGCGCATCTTACCCCATGAGATNGCCTCACGTAATCGGGCGCCTGAAAGACTTCCATCGTGTTCAGGGGCGGTTGTAATGTAGACTGCAGCGTCCAGTCCACCTCTGTACTGATTCCACCAGATGACATGGTGTTTTGAGATGCCTCCACCGACCATCAAGGCGTTTGAAACATCGACATCCCAAGTCAAATCACTCATCACCTGCTCGTCTGCAAGTGTGTCGATATGGAAATCTCGATGCTTTTGCCGCAGCATAAACAGTTGGGCTCCAATTGAACCGTCTGTGATGCCAGGGATCACAACGGGAATTTGGTGTTTGTATGCCCAATANATGAGTGAATCAGGAGTACCAATACGCTTACCCAGTTCCCAAACAAGGTGGATTGAGCCAAAACCGAGCCACGCATCAGCACCGGTTTTGCCGGTCTCTTTGAGACGGTCGTGATACATTTCTTCTAAAACGGGTGTTAGTACATCTTCAATGATTTCACCGTATGAGGAATTTGGAACAATGACGTTTCCAAGCCGCATGAGTGAATGCTCACCTAACTCAATATCGTCAAGTTCGAAGGCACCGTGGTAGTAGTGTTTGTGCGAACGGGCAATGTCGTGGTCAAGCATTCCACAGGTCGTAGAGACGACATTGAACATTCGTTGCTTGAGAGCTTCAACAAAGAAACCTCGAGTTCCCGTAGCACAGAGGCAGGCTGGAAAAGAGAGCCAATTGCAAACTTTTGAGGCGTCACCATCAACATTATCCACCTGCTTTTTCATATCCAAGAGAATATCTCTGGCAGTTGCTAACTTTGTAGCGGTAAATCCTCCAGCACTGGCCATTTGGTCCAGCATCGAACGAGGAGAAGAGATGTCAGAAAACCGATAGTCAATGACAGGTACATCAAAGTCTTCAGGTTGAATCGCCATGGTATGTCCATTTGCCCTTCCTTCAAGAACTTGCCCACACCCGTAGGGTGTGTTCCAATTCAAAGCCGTTGCTCTAATTCAAACAGTCTGTCTCGCAGTCGGGCGGCTTCTTCAAAGTCGAGATTTTTAGCCGCGACTTTCATCGCCGAACGCAATTCGCTTAACAGGTCTTGAATCTGAGACGGTTCAAGGTCTGCAAGGACGTCATCCGGCTCGTCATATGTCAATTGAATATTCGATTTTTCAATTGAAGAATTAGAGTTTTCTCCTCGTGAACCATCTTGGCCATCTCCCGCAGCCCAAGCGCCTGCCCCGATGTTGAGATTCTTGGCCCAATCTCCATCTTTCCGACCGCCCTTTTTGGCCACAAGTCTGCGCGTACCATCCATTGAGGTTGAAGTCCCGGAAATGAGGTCATCAATGTTTGAATTCATTTTGGGTAAGGCTTTCACAATGGTTTTCGGAGTGATGCCATGTTCTTCATTGTAGGCTTGTTGTCGTTCACGCCGCTCAAGTGTTTGTTGAATTGCAGCACGCATAGCAGGAGAAATGCTGTCTCCATACAGCAGAACATGGCCGTTGATGTTTCGAGCTGCTCGTCCAATGGTTTGCAATAGACTGCGCTCATTCCGCAGGAACCCTTGCCTGTCTGCATCAAAAATAGCGACGAGGCTCACCTCTGGTAAGTCCAGTCCTTCTCGGAGCAAATTAATCCCTACAATGACGTCAATGTGTCCAATCCGTAATGCATTAATGATTTCAGTGCGTTCGATGGTGTCAATTTCAGAATGCAGGTGGTGTGCTTTGACACCCATGTTATTGAGATACTGTGCAACTTCTTCGGCGAACTTAATCGTTAGTACAGTTACTAAAGTTCGTTCTCCATTCTTTATCCGAGCGTTTATTTCAGATAACAAGTCTGCGATCTGACCGCTTGTTGGACGAACCTCAATCTCAGGGTCAAGTAGGCCAGTTGGTCGAATCTCCATTTTCGCAATACCTTCGATTCGCTGAACCATGTGATACAAAGTTTCGCTGTCAGGATGCTTTTTGTCGAGGTCTGCCTGGCCTGCTCCACCACCAGATTTNGCGTGTAAGAGTCCATTGGGGAGAGTTTGATTGGTTATCTCGCACAAATGGCGTAATTCACGTTCACCCGGNGTTGCAGATACATACACCATTTGTGGAATGAGTTTTTGAAATTCAGGAATCTTCAACGGGCGGTTGTCTTTAGCAGTAGGTAGTCTGAAGCCGTGTTCGACAAGACTCTCCTTTCTTGAACGGTCGCCGTAGTACATTCCNCCTACTTGCGGCAAAGTNACGTGTGACTCATCCATGATGACAAGGAATTTGTCAGGGCTTCCATGAAATTGTTTTGCGCATGCTGCAAAGAAATCAAGCAAACAATACGGGCGTTCACCGCGTTCACGTCCATCGAAGTGCAGAGAATAGTTTTCCATNGACCTGCAATGCCCAATCTCTCGAATCATCTCTAAGTCATAGCGAGTTCTTTGTTCAATTCTATGGCGTTCCAGTTCATGGCCGAGGCTCGAATAGTGAGCAATCCGGTCATCCAGTTCATCTTCAATTGAAACCAGTGCAGCCTCATAGCGTTCAGGGCTGGTCATGAAGAATTCTTTGGGATGGATCCAGGCTTCGTCCAGTGTGTCGAGAACTTCCCAAGTTACTGGATCACATACCTGGACTTTGGTNACNCCATCAAAGTCGAATTGTATACGCANGGGGTCATCTCGACTCGGCATCCANACATCGAGGACTTCGCCGCGTAGGCGGCATTCACCTCGCGACAAATCTGTTGTTGTGCGCTTGTACTGCAAGACGATGAGTTCTTTGAGTAAATCACTGGTTTCGATGTTTTGNCCNACGTGAACCCGTACGTGATACTCAAGGAANGTTTCTGGNGGATTCAAACCATANATACAGGANACAGAAGACACAATCACACAATCAGGCCGAGTCACTAAAGAGGCAACCGTGGCAAATCTTTCCTGCTCAATACGTTCGTTGATTGAAAGTTCCTTGTCGATGTAGAGGTCTCGATTGGCCAAATAAGCTTCAGGTTGATAATAGTCATAATGAGACACAAAATAGTCAACAGCATTCTCGGGAAAATATCCTGCCATTTCTTGATGCAATTGACGAGCAAGCGTTTTGTTNTGGCTGATNACCAGCGTNGGNATNTTGAGGTGTTGAATGACCTGTGCCATGGCGTATGTCTTGCCACTTCCCGTGACGCCAAGTAGAACAGCCCTCTCTTGCCCATTTTCCAATTGAGAAATCAATTTTTCAATTGCTTTTGGTTGGTCTCCAGAAGGTTCAAACTCAGAATGGAGGCGAAGTCGCTTCACGTCTGGGTGAAGATGTTCTAATGCAGCACCTCCGAGTGCTTTTGAGAGGTCAAAGGGGTCTCGCTCAGTCAAGTCGCCGTCTCCGACTTCGAGATCAGCCATTTTNTCAAAGGCGCCTTCATCATCCCATTGTTTTACCATGCACTCACCTCCAATGTCTTTCTAAGCAAGTCAACGGGTTTTCAACTCTTTCATCACGGCAGGTAGAGCCCGCCGTTGACATGGAGGATTGCACCCGTGATGTATTTTGAATCTTGACCTACTAAAAACGAGATTGTTCCTGCCATATCTTCTGGAGTGCCCACGCGTTGAAGGGGAACTTGTTGCTCTCTTTGCTGCCTTTTTTCACTTGAATCTCCGGCAAGAATTGCCGTATCAACAAATCCTGGCGCCAATACGTTCACTCGCTTCCCTTCAGGTCCNACCGCTTGGGCAAGNGAACGTGCCCAAGTTGATAGCGCTGCTTTTGAAGCAGAATAATCAGCACCATGTGGAGAACCTTTGGTGCCCAGTTGTGANCCGACAACNACCATCCGTGCATGCGCTGTTAAGTGNGGTTGAACCGCTTTCCAAACNGANACAGCCCCTTCGAAATTCGTCAACATNGTTTTTCGGAGCGTTTCAATGGTCATCTCATCAGCGGAAACGCGTTCATATGAGCCATGATTCAAAACAAGGACATCAATNCCACGTGCCATCCAAGGATGGATGCCAAGTAATCCAACCTCTCCGGAATCCGAACAATCGACTTTTACCGCTAAAGCATCATCTCCCGAAGACCGTATTTCCTCAACAACCATCTCCGCAGGTTTGGAAGAGGTATTGTATGTTAACAAGACATCATAGCCATCTTTCGCTAAGCGTTTTGATGCTGCTGCTCCGATGCCTCTACCGCCTCCGGTAATCAGTGCAACGGGGCGGGACATGAAACTGCGTGGTGCCACTCCATCATAACCTCTCCACTCCGAGACCATGCCTTTCACATTGGGGAACTGAGAATGCTTATGGGCTTTGATAGGCAGCAAGAACTGTGAGAATTGATACCTTCTTGATGGTCTTTCTCGTATTGACTCCACTGCTCGCTGGTTGTCTGGCAACAGATGAGCAAGCTCAATCTCTTCAACCACAAGACCCGATCGTTCCTGAAGACTTGGAAGAGCAAGATGTTCCGATTGAGCAAGACGATACGNTNCTTAGAGAAGAGATTGAGTATGAAGTGAATTTTACATTTGATTTACAACGAACGGCGGAGAACCCACTTCGAGGATTCTATACCAACTATGACTGGGGTGAGCCGGTTTACGACTTTCCTGCAAGCCTTGAATTTGCTTACATTCCCTTGTCAGACCTCATGTCAGGGCCATCAAACTTCACATTCGATACAGGCCTTGAGCCTCGACTTGTTGCAGCTGAACAACGAGCGCACCAACTCATCTTGAGGCCGTATATCGATTATCCCAACAAAGCATCAGGGCTACCGTCATTTTTGGAAGACCAGGTCGAAATGCGTTCGTATTCAGACCACGGTGGAGGAATGTCGCCAGATTACAACAATTCGCAATTACGTGAAGCCCTTTCTTCCTTTATCCAAGCCTTCGGTCAAGCCTATGATGGCGATAATCGAATTGCCGTGATTCAACTTGGTTTACTTGGTTTTTGGGGTGAATGGCATACTTGGCCGCATTCTGAATGGTTTCCTGGCGATGAATATCTTACTGAAATTCTCGACACCTATGATGAATCATTTAATCACACCTTACTCCAAGTTCGATATCCGGTTGCCAACAGTCCCGATCTGAAGATAGGCTTCCATGACGATTCCTTTGCCCATTCTACGATTGGCGATGTTGAATGGTATTTTCACCCACGCCTTGTTGCATCTGGTGCCGATGAGCATTGGAAGAACGCTCCAGTTGGGGGGGAATTACGCCCTGAAGTTCAACAGAGCATTTTCGAGGAAGATTCCAATACACAACATCAGGATTTTTCTCAATGCGTTGAAGCAACTCATGCGTCCATGTTACTGAATTATGCGGCATTTTCAGGAGGATTAAATTCTACCAATGAAACGAAAAATGCCGAGAATGCTGCTTTATCGCTCGGTTATGCCCTGCATGTTTCCAGCGCCAACCTCTCCAACAATCTCCTCAATCTGACGATAGAAAATAGAGGTGTAGCTCCATTCTATTATCCCCTTTCCATACAACTCACCGATGGTGGAAATACAACATTGACCTTGGAGTTGCCTCTTTACATTCCGGGGCAATCTTCTTCGCCCATTTCCTTTGATGTCTCCTCTTTACAATCACCAAGTCATCAATCGGCTTGGATACTTTCTCTTGACTCTGAATCTATTCTGCCAAACCAAGAGATACTTTTTGCAACAGCACCGGGGAACGACCTCATTCAAGTTAAATGAAGGCTTTGAGACCAAATTTTATCTCATTTTTCCCCCTTTCCTTTGGGTATCTTATCTCAACTGATTTATACAACCCTACATTGGTTTGAGACAATGGTGACCTCGTCAGAAGTCCTCGAAGTCATTGTCGTTAGTATGCGCGATGCTTTCCTTGCAGTGACTGTTTTCGTTGCGGCAATGGTTCTCCTCTTCAGTTGGTTACAGTACGTCACTGCTGGAAAGTTTGTTGATGCAATACGTGCGAATAAACGCTGGCAGCCCGTCATTGGTGCTCTGATGGGCATCACTCCCGGATGCGGTGGAGCGATTGTCATGATGCCAATGTATGCTCGAGGGTATGTCACTTATGGAACAGTCATCGCTACGCTCATTGCTACTTTGGGCGATGCGGCATTCGTCTTAATTGGCGCAGCAGTCACAGATTCCTCATTCATTGCTCCAGTTATTGCAGTTCACCTTATCTCGCTAATCGTGGGTATTGCCTGGGGCTATCTGGTGGATGTCATGGAGATCACTCCACGCAATCCATTGGGGAAATACGGCCCAGAATTTGAAGACAATAACCCGGCTGAAACCGAACTTGAAAGCGAGGAAGTCGATGCTCGTGAAGTCATCGATGACCTCGGAAGGGAAGATGAAGGTGGTTGGGGGTATTTCCTTCTCCATCAAGGCTACACCGTCTGGTGGATGGTTACTGCTCTTGGCCTCATATTTGCCGTATTTTTGCTGGTTTGGAGCGCTCAAGATGCAGAATTTGAACTTGGAATCGATTACAATCCATTGACTCTGCATGGTTTCATCACATGGATCGGTTTACTCGGAACCTCTCTTTCTGTCATACTCTACATCTCCCAGAAGAATTGGATTCGAGATGATACAGAAGCTTCGATTGGTGACAAACTCTATTCAATGCGTGAAACGATGATTCATTCTGCAAGTGAGACCGCTTTTGTCACTTTTTGGGTCATGGCAGCTTACCTTGTCTTCGAGTTCTCCATGCTGTTTTCAGGAATGACAGAAGCTGATTTAGCACGATACGGTGATGGCTTCATTGCCGTCGTTCTTGCTGCATTCATCGGACTCATTCCAGGATGTGGCCCCCAAATCATCGCAATTACTGCATATACCAAAGACGTCATTTCATTCCCCGCTTTGGCAGCCAATGCCATCAGTCAAGACGGAGATGCTCTGTTCCCATTGCTGGTAAGGCATCGAGCAGCGAGCCTTTGGGCGACCGTCCACACGACGATTCCCGCACTGGTTGTTGGTATTGTCTTGATGGTTTTCGGTGTCACATTTTGATTGAGTAAACGCCAAGTTCATTTATGGTTTAATCATTGTCAAATACTGGAAATTTTCCATCCTTGAGCATCTTCTTCATAAATTCTAAGCGTTGTTCCATAAAACTATCAAAACAAGTACATTCTCCGTAATCAATACAATCCGGGTTCGAACATTTACCACAACAACTTGATTTCATCCCCATTTCACCCTCTCTCTTGACTTCATCTGTCTTTTCATCGAACTTGAACCGAAGAGAATTACATTTGTCGCAAAAGGAAATACTTGTCATGGTTATCACACTACATATATTCGATTAATGGCTTCTGTCAATATTTTACCTGAATAAAAACCACTTTTCAACTTCTTAGGGCAATACTCGAATCCTTCACTATATCAATTCACCCAAAACAAAGGGCCCCTCTCCCATATTTCGTCGTTACCGAATGCTAAAGGTTTCCATTGCATCATCTAACTTTTATATCAAAACTCGGAATTATCACTATGGGCGATAAGGTACTGAAGTCAGTTTTCCTCAGTTTGATGATTCTTCTATCGCTCTCTGTAGGAATTACTTCGTTGAATGAGGTGGATTATAACAATTCAAATTTGGACTCTTATTCTCAACCTCAATACAGTTCATCCAATATTGAAGTTTTCAACATATCCAACAGTGATTGTGAATCGATTGATTACTCCACTGAAGTCGGCTACTATGCTTGTAAGTCAACCCATCCGAATGCTGACACTTTTTACGCTGTGTTTGATGGTAACCAAATGAATTATTTCAGTAAGGCAGGTTTTGGAAGTAGAGGCCTGGAGAATCATGCCATAACACAGGATGATGGCGGTAATATTCATTTAGCCTATATTTCGAAAGAATGGGTAACCTATGGAAGCGATCCTTTGGGTGCGGGCTATGAAGTTCAGAATGTCAATTACGCTTATTTTAACGGTACAAATTGGGAGAATCAAGTTGTAATTTCAGATTCGACGGAAGAGCGGTCATGGTGGGACGAAAGTTTCGGTTCGCTTCAATTAGCGGTTGAAGCTGGCGGTAAAGTGCATTTGACATATGTCCATCGAATCGATGGTGAAAATATAAATGATTATTTCAAGCAT
>NHFA02000019.1 GCA_002170315.2 Euryarchaeota archaeon TMED99 | reverse complement strand
TTTCTCAAAACCATTGTATTCATCCATTGCGGATACCATAGGTACCATTGCAGCAAATAGAAACAGCAAAGTTAGGCTAACTGCCATTCGTCGGGCGTTCTGCATAGCCCAACCATTACCCGCACCGTTATCAAACCTCGGATAATCAGTCAAGCAAGTGCTTGGTCGATTTCGCTTGCCAATCGGTCAAAGCGTCCTTGAAGTTCTTTCATTGCACCGTTGAAAGCTTGTTCTGGAGTGAGGCTTCCATCAGTTTCGTAATTGAAAACATATGCGCCTTCAACAGGTTCCATAGTGATGGCATCATCAAAGTCACCATCACGGTTTGTTCCAGGTCCAACTTGATGCAAAGCATCTGTGAGGTCAAGAAGGTGATTGATATCGGTCATTTTCTTATCTTTTCCGAACAACTTTGCATCGATTGGCTTTCCATCCGATGTTTTGAGTCCGAGGTCGAACAAGACCTTGGCCTTCTTTGGTTTGTTAAGCGTTGCAATCTTGTGTTGGCGGAATCCAACTGCAGCAACTGGAGACCACTTGGCGTGGTCTCGGCCGCGACCGAGTGTAGCAAATGCATAGAATTCGAGGTATTGTCCCTTTGAGAGAATTGTCAAAGGAATACGCTTGTGTTCTTCTCGAATGTCAAACATCTGGTCGGAAATGGTTGTGAGGTCTTCAGCATAAACCGTTTTGAAAGCTTCATCAGAATCTTCGGATGGGCCTTCTTTTCGGATATGGTAAAGCACTTGACAGGTCATGCAACCTTTCGATTCTTCAGCCATATCTTTGCACGTTGGACAATCCTCTGGGAAAGTAATTCCTTCGTCAGGATAGGTAGGAACAGGGATCATTGCGAGTCGATGCGCAATAACTTCGTCAGGCAAAACGTTGACCGATTCCAAAACTTGTCCTTTGTTATCTTGATGAGTTCCTTGGTCGAAGTTAACTCGGTCAATAGCGAGTTTTGGAACATCAGCGATAAGCGCTCGGCGAATTGCGTTCACCTGCGCAGCGTCAGTATTTGTTAAGAGCATTCGAATTTCATTGCCCTTTGGCCAACCGTCAACGATTTGTACATCCATCTTTTTCACCTCAAAAATCAAACACGGCGACCACGACGGCCACCCTTCTTTTTCGTTCCATCGTGAGCGATTGGTGTCACGTCTTCGATACGAGTGATTGTCATTCCAGCACGAGTGAGTGCACGGATAGCCGCTTGAGCGCCCGGTCCGGTGTTGTTGGAAAGGTTGCCACCTGGTGCGCGATACTTGATGATAAGTTGAGTGAACTCCTTGTCTTTGAGGTCATCTGCCATCTTTTCAGCAGCACGGGTAGCAGCGAATTGTCCTCCACTGTCCTTAGAAGATTTGACGACTTGACCACCCGAACAGGTTGTGATGGTTTCTGCTCCAGTCAAGTCAGTTGCAGTCATCAAGATGTTGTTATACGAACTGAAGATGTTGATAATAGCACGTCGTGTCATCACTCGTCACCTCCGACATTTTCAGCAGAAGGCGCTTCTTCCGCAGCAGCGACGACTTCTTCAGCAAACTCAGTGGTTGCTTCTGGGTCGACTTCTTCTTCTTCGACACCGTATTCGGCAGATGAAGCACGTCCGTCAATAGCCTTTCGAATTGGGTGTTCAGGGTTGTCAATCCAAGGGCAACTTGGGTGCCATGTGAGTTGTTCTTCTTCATCTCGAGAGAGAGGATACGAAGGAATGGTGACCTTTTGATTACCGATGACAATCTTTCCGTGGGTAACGAATTGTCGTGCTTGCTTCATTGAGATTGCAAGACCTTTGTAATACACTTGAGCCTGTAATCGTCGGTTGAGGATATCTTCTGTGCTTAATGAGAGAATGTCGTCAAGCTTTGCATCAGAGGAAATAAGTCCCTTGTTGTGCAATGAGCGAAGGAGGTCTTCCATTTCTCGCTTGCCGTGGGCCTCACTTGTATCGACCATACCGATCAAGCGCATTGCTTGGCGTCGATGTCGGCGAAGTTGAGACTTTGCCTTCCAGATTTCACGCATGTTTTTCAAACCGTGATTGGCTTGGATTGCGTGCTCTTCTTCGATTCTTGCAGCCTTCCAAGGATGGGAAGGCGTGTCAAACTTAGGTCGTGCAAACTTTGGTTCTCCCATACATTATCACTCCAAATCAATTCTTCTTTCGGCTTACACCGAGTGTCAATCCACCACGGCCATTCGAACGGCCACGTTGTCCACGAACTTTGTTTCCGCTTGCGTGGCGAACACCACGGTAGCATTTCATGGTTCGAAGACGGTTGATGTCGTCTTCAAGAGTAAGAGTTACTTGTTGGCCAGTGAGGTGCAATTCATCACCTGTCTCAATGTCACGTTGTCTGTTAAGCATCCAAAGCGGGACTGTTTCAGCATAGCCTTCAATTGCAACACGGAGTGATTCCTGTTCTTCTACCGAGAGGTGGCCGGCGAGTGAAGCAGGGTCAAATCCTGTGTTCTTGCAAATCTGGATAGCTGTTCGAGGTCCGACACCACGAACAGCAGTCAATGCTGTAGCGAGCGTTTTCTGTCCATCCATGTCCGTATCAGCCATTCGCAAGATGTAAGAGAAATCTTCTCCCAATTCTTCTTCCTTTTGTCGTGCCATTGTGTTCACCTCTCCTTAACACGCAGTGTCAAGCAAGTTCCCGACCAACCTCCCCTATATCAAGACCGCGATGCTTCTTCGCGGTACTGAGAAGCGGAAACCATAGGATTTACAGCACTTTTTTTGCTCGATTCGGTGTGCGAAAAGGATGGCTTTCATTCTACGATACAGATGAGTAACATTTCATCGCCGGGTTGCTGAACAAGAAAAGCCTCTCTTCGGCCATGCCTTCGGGCGAGTTGCCGGTCTATCGCTCCCTGGATTTTTGGTTGAATCTCGGGAGGGAGAGGCACGCGCACAGTTAGTTTTGAAACATCATGTTCGAGAACCAATTCTACCAATTGATCAACGCTCTCGATACTGAGTTCAAGCCGAGCGAGAGCAACGACCCGGCCTGTAGCCTGAACCAACATGCGGTCGCTGGCTTGTTCGAGCCGAAGAGGGTGCTGATGGTGAATTTGTGGACGTCTCCCTTCGACAACTCCCCAGTTGATATGTTCAGATTTTGTGACCGTTTTTAGCCATGATTCTGCCATCCCGCTTTCCACAAGTGCTGCATCGAGAATGCTTACTCTTTCTCCTCGTCGAGGAGGCTGTCGCACTGGCGCCGGAAGGCCATCGCCTTGACTCAGAGGGGTGCCCCCGGATACGACATATGCGTCTTCGGTAATCGCTGGAGGGATACGTACAAATCGCCGCGCTACACCTTCAGTCGCCGCACTACCAAGCCACAACGCAAGCCGGTCCACACGCCCTCTACCTCGAGAAGTCCAAACCCATGTGCGTTCAATGCCGCTCCATACTTCATCAACCAGGGATTCAACTTCCAGTCGTTGAGCGTGTGTAAGTCGAGGCGACAGGTCGAGAAGAAGCGCAGGCCCGTTTTCACCTTCTGCCAAATACGGCGCCCAGCCCTTGAAAACCTCGTCAAGACGCGGCGCCATTTCATCGAGTCCATGCGTTCTGCTGTTTCTGGGACGAGCAGGGTCGAGGTGGAGGAGTGCTATACGTGGATATTCATCGAGTTTGAAATGGTCGGCAAGTGTCGCACACACCGTTGCCCCATCACGTCCATCTCCTGCTACAATTCGAGTGTTTTGCATACGTTCTAAGCCTTCTTCGTTTCGATATTTGGCAATTGATTGGAGATTAACGGCACTCGCTTGGGCGCGTTGAACATCCAATTCTACGCCAATCCCCGGTCTTTGTAAAAGCGCCATGTGAGCGCCCAATTGGATGCCACTACCGCAAGCACAATCCAAGATATAGCCGGCGGGAAGTTTGAGTTGAGTCAGAAGTTTAGAACGCGCTAAAGCCACCTGCCACGGTGTTGCTAACGGTTTACCATCACTGGCGTGAAAGAATACCAATTCGCCAGCCGCAGTTGGGTCCGGGGCGCATTCAGTCAAGCCGACTGAGTCGGCGACACTTGGATTGAAAATTTCAACCATATTCTCGCCTCATTGGCCAGCCACGTCACTTCGAGTCATGATGCTTTCAAAATGAATTCCAGCATCCGCAAACGCTTCCTTCGCTCCTTCTTCTCGGTCAACGATGCTGATGACTGCCACGACTTTGCATGATGTACCTTGGTGAATGCGTTCAACAGCCTTTATCGCTGAACCGCCCGTTGTCGTCACATCTTCAACGATGACGATTGAGCCGCCTTTTTCAAGTGAAGAACCCTCAATTCCAGGAGGGTTGTTTGTCTTTCTCCCACCGCGCCCTTTTGCTTCTTTACGGACCATAAAACCCAGCCGAGGTGAAGATGCAGGAGATGTGGCAACAGCAATTGCCGTCAAAGGCACAGCTCCAAGTTCTAATCCGCCTACAAAATCAACCTCTAAATCATTCATTCGGAGATTGAAAAGAGCACCGAGGTGATGGGTTGATTCAGGGTGCATCATGACGGGTTTGGTATCAAAAAACCACCGAGACGTTCTTCCGCTCGCCAATGTGAATGCATCATCGCTCCCGCCATCGATGAATGCTAAATCTCGTACTAGTTCTACGAGACGAGGCCAACTTGGATGAGAGCGAACGCTCGGATGGACGGTCATCAAACAGTGATTATGCCTCGCATCAATGAACTTTGCTTCTCGTAACTGAGAACGCCAGCCATGCGAATTGAACGCGGCACTCATAAACGGTCGCCCTCAAGAGGTAAAGGAATCACATGCCGCCATCGGATGCATCGGGTCAAAAACGAGGACATAATCCTCTGCTTGGCCTTGATATTCAGCGTCTTGAGGCGGAAATGAAATCCTACCATCAATGGCTTGACGAACACGCCGACGAAGCATACCTCGTGGCTGAAAAAGCTCGAAGCCGAGGATATGACCTCAAAGAACACGTCGAGATTCCAAGGGCCGCAGATCTTGCTGGACGGACAGAAAAACTTCTCGTTGAATATCTTGAAGGCTACGAGGTCGCCGATGATATTCGTAAACTCCTCGCCGAACACGACCGTGAATCAACTTCCATCATGATGGCTCAAAGTGTAGCGCGTGGATTTCGAGAAAAAGGCCACGATCTCATCACAGCAATCGATGTAGGATTGAGAGTTGGGTTGGCAGTCCTCACCGAAGCAGTGCTTGTTGCACCGCTTGAAGGAATAAGCGAGGTGCGTCTCCTCAACAATGTTGACGGCTCCCAATTCGTCTCCGTGCATTTCGCTGGACCAATCCGAGCAGCAGGAGGAACAGCTCAAGCCCTTGCGGTTTTGATTGCGGACATGATTCGTCGTGAATTGAACATCGGCCATTACCAACCAACCGACCCTGAAGTTGAGCGCGTAAAAGAGGAGTTTGGACTGTATCGCGGCAACCTCCAATATCGCCCCTCTCCTGCAGAAATAGAAGAAATTGTTCGAGCCTGCCCCATCATGATTAACGGAGAATCTACAGAAAAAATTGAGTGTGCAGGATATGGGCGTGTACGGAACATCGATGAGGCNCGGATTCGTGGNGGAGTGTTGCTTGTTATCGGAGAAGGCATGTGTCTAAAGGCTCCAAAAATCCGTAAACACACCGAACGTCTTGAAGTCCCAGGCTGGGACTTTATCTCCAAATTTGCNTCGAAGGGGAAATCCGAAGGTGACGATGGNGACGGTTCCGGTTTCAAATCTCGCAAGGTTCCNGTGATTTCGAAATTTATGAAGGATATTATTGCNGGGCGCCCTGTTTTTGGCGCCCCCTTACAACCCGGTGGATTCCGTTTGCGCTATGGGCGTGCTCGCCCATCAGGGTTGGCCGCCGCATCAACCAACACAGCNTCGATGTTAGCGATGGATGATTTTATCACGATTGGTACACAGATGAAAATCGAACGNCCAGGGAAAGCATGCGCAATCACTCCTTCCGATGATACCGACGGGCCCTGGGTGGNCTTGCGAGACGGTCGTTTCATGCGCCTTGATGATGGGAAAAGTTATGCAGCAATCAGTTCCAAAGTCGGTTCTGTTTGGGATAACGGAGAACTGGTCATGGGGTATGGCGAGTTTATGGAGAACAACAAGAANCTGGTTCCTGCTGGCTATACAAACGATTGGTGGGCCAGTGATTTACTTGAGGAGTTGAACTCTGAAGAAGCGCTATCCGATTTTTCAG
The DNA here is from genome assembly GCA_002170315.2 of Euryarchaeota archaeon TMED99. Lineage (GTDB taxonomy): Archaea > Thermoplasmatota > Poseidoniia > Poseidoniales > Poseidoniaceae > MGIIa-L1. The sequence continues at coordinate 5,919 of NHFA02000019.1, read as the reverse complement.
AAATCCTTGGCAAACCGCGCTCTTCTTTCCCAGACGGCATACCTGGTTTGCACCCCGAGGACGCCGATGACCCCGATTTGCAGTTCCACACCCGTCGCAAATGGCACGCTTTTTTNGCCGCNTATACGGTCAATTGGGACTTAAGTAAAGCCATTGCTCATCGATTNAAAACTTCTATTCCAGCACCTCACAATCCTTGGTTCCTTGATTTACCTCTTGAATGGATGCCGCCCCTTCTTGCGATTCTTGAAGAGGCTTCTATCGAACCAATCGGAACTTCAAACAACCCGCTTCCTGAGCCGGAANATCAACTTCAAGCCATGCCCTTGCCNGAAAAACGGCAGTTGAGAATNCGAGGGGGCGTTCGAAATTGGTCGCCAAAAACAATGGATATTTTGCGACCTGAATCACTTGAAGACTTGAGCGCACACTCCCCGCCTGGCCCGAGCGGCACCCCAGTAAAGCCAATTTTCACCAAAGAAGTGCCCGAGGCTTGGACGTATGTTCAACATGGTCTTGCGAAAGGGGCTGCGATGATTTTGGGCTTGCGCCACCATCACGATGGTGATGATTTGGTCATCACCTCTGGCTGGCCGGCCATGTTGGAAGGTTTTGGTTTCAGCTATGAGGAAAAAACGCCTCTCCGTATTGCTGATGCAAGAACTCGTTTTGATGAGCGCATTGTACAACTCCGAGAGTGCCAAATTACACTGAGTGAAGAGCGAGCACGACTGGATGAACTCCGCCAATCTCGTGCAACCGTTCGAATTGCTGCCGAAACCAATGCCCGNCAGCGCGGTTTAGGAATCGCTGAAACGGATGAAGTCGGGAAAAAAGCAGCCGCTCAAGTNCCNGACCCCGGTCCATTAGATCCNAAAAANTATCTCGCTGCGCAAATTCACGAGGACGACCATGAAGTGGATGGAATCATGCTCCAAGTGCGTAAGATTTCGGACTTGCGTTGGGAGCATGCTGCACCTGTCCGAATTGGTTGCAGAATGGGCCGCCCTGAGAAAGCAGCTCCGCGAATTATGAGTCCAATGACGCATGCATTGTTTCCTATCGATTTGAATGGCGGCAACCAGAGATTGTTAGCAAACGCTGCTGAAAAGCAAAGCATCCGCGTCCAAATGGGTCGCCGCACATGTGTAAAATGTGGTAAGGAATCCCCNTTCATTCTTTGCCATCACCGAATTCTTGATTCAGACGGTATTGAGCGTGTNGGCGAGACNTGTGGCGGACGTACAAAAATGAGCGAATCCGGAAACACCAAACGGCGAAGAAGAGGGGAAATTCAAACAGTTCGATTAGACACGATGATTGAAGATGCTCGAATACGTTTAGGTATCGATAGAATCCCNCGTCAAGTCAAGTGTATGAAGCAGATTGCTAGCCGAGACCAGACNCCGGAAGCGATTGAAAAAGGCTTACTTCGAGCCAAGCACCAACTTCCAGTGTTCCGTGATGGNACCGTTCGTTTTGACATGAGNGATGTACCGATTACCCATTTTACGCCACGCGAAATTAGCGTTCCTTGGCAAACGCTTGAATCNCTTGGCTACACGCATGATTGTGAAGGAAAGCCGCTTGAAAACGATGAGCAAATGCTCGAGATATTCCCTCAGGATTTCATCGTGAGTAAAAACGCCAGCGACTTCTTTGTAAGAACTGCAAAATTCATCGATGAACTCTTGGTCCGTTATTACGGNATGGAGCCATATTACAATGTCAATACAGCTGATGATTTGGTCGGTCATTTGATTTGCGCTCTTGCTCCACACACTTCCGGCGGCGTTCTCAGTCGCATCATTGGCTGGGCGGATTGTTCAGGAGGCTATGCTCACCCGCTTTTCCATGCTGCAAAGCGACGAAACTGCGACGGAGATGAAGATGCCATCATGCTGCTGATGGATGGTTTGCTTAATTTTAGCAGAGAAATTCTCCCAGCAAATCGCGGCGGATTGATGGATGCCCCGCTTGTTTTAACCACTCGTCTNAATCCTACTGAAGTTGACAAAGAAGCCCTCAATGTCGACTCNGGATGGTATTACACTCGNGATTTTTATGAAACGACACTCNCNCAACCTCATCCCAAAGTATGTGCNGATCGNATGGATTTCGTTGAACGACGTCTTGGCTCAGTAGCAGCAGTTCGTGGGTATGGATACACGCATGACTGCCATGCACTTGACCAAGGGCCAGCCCTTTCAGCATACAAAACCCTTGATACNATGATTGACAAAATGAACGGGCAACTCGACCTCGGCCATCGNCTCCGAGGAGTTGATGTCCGTACAGTTGCATCGAGTGTTGTCCGCTCCCACTTCCTTCCAGATTTACGAGGTAACCTCAATGCTTACGCCCGACAAAAAATCCGCTGCCTCAAATGTGCTCACTCTTACCGCCGAATGCCTGTTGCAGGCTCCTGTATACAACCAAAGAAAGAATCTGGTCGAGGCCTTACAAGTGTTGGAGTGGCAAAGGCCGAGGGCGGACTGTGTGGAGGTAACTTGGCCCTAACCGTATCTGAAGGTGCAGTTCGAAAATACATCAAAGTAACCAAGCACGTTATGGCGAAATACGGCGTGGACCGGTATACCAAGCAAAACGTCGAATGGTTATCTGACAGTGCTGATTCACTGTTTAACAATGACAGGGCTAAACAATTATCTTTGGCGGATTTCCTTTGATGAGATTCAAAGACTCTTTTTGCATTTTCCGGAATTGTCTTTTTATGGCATGAGCGCCAGTTTTACTCCATCGGGGCATCAGCATGGATGAAGCAACGCTCGTCTTGTATGTGATTCTATACGTTCTGTTGCCTCTTTGGGGCCTGGCCAGTATGCTTGATTGGTGGTGCCATAAGCAAACCAATATCGAATCGACATCCGGGCTACGTGAAGCCTACATCCACTGCCTCATGGGCGCCCAAATTGGCCTCCCGCTTGTNCTGTCTCTTGTGTTTGAGGTCAATGTTTTGATTCTTNTTCTCTGCTTTGCAGCTCTCATTGCTCATGAATTCATTGCGCACTACGACGTTCATTACACGACAGGAAAAAGAGAAATCAGTATTTGGGAAGTTCATGCTCACAACTATTTGGCAACCCTGCCTTTCTTCCTCATCCTTCTCATTATTGTTCGAAAGTGGGAAGTTTTNCTCGACCTCNTCACTTTGAATTGGGCGGGTGGCTTTTCTCTGCAATGGCGTCAAGAGCCGTTGGGAGCAACCGGCAATTATGCTGCCATTTACATCNCTACGATGTCGATTTTGGTNGTCGGCCCTTATCTGCAAGAATGGTGGCGATGCTGGTCCTATGAACGCAATCTTGCTTCGGAGGAATCCGCATGACGGTTTACATTACCAGNACNGGCTCATTTTTACCAGGGCCAGCAATACCTGTTGATCANGTAGAGAATGTCTTGGGTGCTGTAAACGGTAAACCTTCCTCTCTTCGCGTTCAAATCCAAAAAGCGAATAAGATTCAAACGCGACATTATGCAATTGATGAACAGCAACAAACGACGCATAGCAACACCCAAATGGCCACAAATGCAGCCGAACAATGCCTCGATAGAGCTTTCATCGCTCGAGAAAAAGTTGGCATGTTGGCTGTAGCATCGACACAAGGCGACCTTCCTGCACCCGGCATGGCAAGTATGGTTCAAGCGGAATTGGAATTACCTGAAATTGAAATTCTCACGACNCACGGTATTTGCTCTTCTTCAATTATGGCTTTGAAAGCAGCATGGAACAGCCTTNGACTTGAGGAGCATGAGGCGGCTTTGGTAATTTCAAGTGAACTGGCGAGTCGCTTATTGAAGAAGCAACGGTATGAGGCTGCNACNACTTCNACNTTTGCNGCAAANCGAATNGATTTCAGCACAGANTTNCTTCGNTGGATGCTTTCNGACGGTGCCGGAGCTTTACTTTTACAAAACAAACCAGCTCCGAAGGGCTTGAGTTTGCGAATTGATTGGATACGTGGATTTTCACATGCCCACGCTCTCCCTACATGCATGAGTGTTGGCTCAGCAGGTCGCCCGGAAGATTCCCGAACCTGGCAAGATTACGACACATATGCGCAAGCAGAACAAGACGGTGCCCTTCTTCTGCGACAAGATGTACGCCTTCTTGACAATCTCATGCGGATGGGGGTTGATGGTTATCTTCGTCTGGTTGAAGAGGGTGTGAGTAAACCAAGTGAAGTCGACCATTTCCTGTGCCATTATTCAAGCCACCATTTCCGAAATAAGATTCTTGAGATGCTTGATACTGCAGGCGTAGGAATTCCTGAAGAACGCTGGTGGACCAACCTCTATTCTCGAGGAAACACNGGGNCAGCNTCNCTTTTTATNATGNTNGATGAATTTTTACGCACCGATGAAGTATCGGTGAATGTTGGNGACAAAGTACTTTGCTTTGTCCCAGAGAGTGGGCGTTTCAATACGACCTATCTCCAATTNACGGTGGTGAAGGAATGAACAATGGCGAAATTAACATAGAAGGCGTTACAAAAGAGANANCCGAAGAAAGTGCCCCTGATGGAGTCGTTTTGAATCCCCATGCACAGGTGTGCCTCCAGCATTTGCTTCGTGTATGGCTTGGTTTTGAAAGAGACCTCTCGAAAGTACCGCTCTTGCGGCGTATTGATTTGGGGACTTACACTGCTGAAGACCATCAAGTGTTCTTACGCAATCTTCGTCAGCAAGTTATCGAAGGTTCGCGCTGGATCGCTCGTACTGCAAGCAGTTTTGACCGCAACCATGCAGAAATACGTTCGACAGTCATCGGGCATGCTGTTGATGAACATCGAGATTATGAAATGCTTGAGAAAGACTATGTCGCATCCGGTGGAAAACTCGAAGATATTCTCAATATGGAGAAAAACATCGGCTCTGAAGCACTGCATGGTTTCTTGATGTATCGCGCATCTCGCTCCAATCCAGTCGACCTACTTGGCGCAATGTGGATTATTGAGGGACTCGGGGAAAAGATGGCAAATTCCTGGGCTGAACGAATCCAAGAAATCACCGGCCTTACAGCAAATTCAACCCGTTTTATGACCTATCACGGCCTGCACGACGGCGACCATATGCAGGAATTTTACCATACGCTAAACAGCGTGTGTGTGGATGAACAGGCCACAGCAAGTATCGTCAAGACTGCAAAAGTCGTAGCGCGCCTCTATCGATTACAATTGGAGGAAGTCGAATATGACATCCAGTGAACCAACGCTCTCAAGAAAAGAACGGCGNGCTCAGCGCCGTCTNGAGAAGGCGNTNGCAAAAAACCACGGNAGAATGCCCGCNTCNTTGAGCGACGCNCTTGGCGGAGACGATAGCCTTCCATTGGATTCTGANGCAAANGAATATTGGCTCAAAGATTTACAAAACCCNCTNCGNNTCATNNTTNTNCCAACACTCAAGGTTCTTCTNAGTATCACACTTCACATCACATATTATCTCAAACGCTTATCTCCAATTCAATGGAGAGCTCACCGATTTCTTCAGTGGCAAATCTGCTTTTTCATGAAGTATTTCGTCCGGCCAGAAGCCAATATCTTGATTCTTCGGCACTTCCAAACAGAAAGTAATCTGCTCAATTTCGTCATTGACAACTCTGGAAAAGAAGGTGTTGAGCCGGTTCTTATTTACCCGAAAGTCATTCAAGATTTGATGGTTCAAACCTTTGTTCATCACGATCAAGGCGTCCTCATGACCATGCGTGATTTAGGTGAAATAAAGGGTGAAAATTGGCCCGTTGCTGAAGCGGATTTGCAATGGACAAATTGGACACCAGTCGATATCCAATATTCCTCTATGAAGAAAAAGTGGACGCAATTTCTTGATTTTGAAACCGCCCACGAACTGTTCAAAACCACGTTCTGCTTTTGGTTGACAGCAAGAGAATATGAAGCC
>NHFA02000018.1 GCA_002170315.2 Euryarchaeota archaeon TMED99 | reverse complement strand
GAATTTCACAGTGAACACTGATTCAAGCGGTGTTGTGAGCCTGAATTTTACCGCCGCTCACAGTGCAGAAAACACCACATCAGACCCCATGGTTGTCGATGTTGATCGCTCCGAAGATGATCAAGAACCGGTCGGTGAAGGAAATGAAACTGAGGGCAATGCCAGCGATGGCAATTCAACTGGTAATCAAACAGGAAACGGGACGGACGACGGAACGGGCAACAGCACCGGAAATCAAACCGGCAACGAAACCGACAACGGCACCGGCAACGAAACCGGCAATGGCACCTCCAATCCGACAGATCCAATTCAACCAACGTACGACGCTTCCGACTTGGGCCAATTTTGGTTGGATGTGTTCCGTTGTCAACCGGGACAGAACATCACCCAAGTGGATGACTTGACCACGGCTGCGGTGGAAACGCACGAATGTTCGGTCAGTATTACAATGAATGAAACCCACATCACCATCGTCACAAACGGTTTACCAGATCATGATTTTGAATCCACATTGGCCTGTTCTCAAGGCAATGATTGCACACGAGCCCAGAACTACGAATGGACGATTCCTCGCTCGCCGGTGAACGATACCACCGGTGGCCATGTTGCGACAGACTGCCCGGAAGCCAACGGCGATTATGAGTGCGCACCTGCCCGCGGTGAAGTTGCAATTGCGGTGAACGGCGTACCGTTCTATGGACCCGAAGATGGACCCGGCGGCGATGCGGTCGCCAGCCAACACGGCGCCTATGAGGAGGATCGTCAACCAATTGTGCTCGGCGTGTGCCATGCTCACAATGGACAGGGCGGCACGTTCCACTATCACGCTGACGCCAATTGCCTTCACTGGCACCCCGAAGAAGGCGAAACGATGCTCGATTACGACGACAGCACACCAGCAGCTGTGGCGCAAAACACCGCCAATGGGTCACATTCAGCGGTCATCGGTGTGTCCATGGACGGCTACCCCATCTACGGCCTTTGGGGCTATGATGACCAGATGAACATCGTAGAGATGAAGAGTTCTTACAAACTCAAAGAAGGGGAGACGGGCTACAACGGTATCGACGATTACGTCTATGTCCAAGGTCTCGGACACCTCGATGTGTGCAACGGGCACTTCGGCCCAACACCAGAATTTCCTGATGGCATCTACCACTATCATTCAACAATGATGAATGGTGAAGGTGACATGGGCTTCCCGTATTTCCTGTTGTGCTACCACGGTGAGACCTTCCTCGACGAGGGAGGAAACGGCGAAGATCCCTGTGATGGTTTCGGTGAAACATGGGGTCCTGGCATTGGTCCGCCCCCTGCCGGTTGTGAAGGAGGCGGCCCGGGCGCGCAATTAGTGGATGTTGAAATTGTATCTTCGCAATCAGTGTTTTCTCCATACACACTCATGACGATACTCTTCTTCATTTCTGCATTAATTTGGCGTAAGAGAAAATGAAACATCATGATACTGTTCTAGGTTTACATGCTCACAAGAGTCCATCATCTTCTCTTGAACATAATTCGGACGAGTTTGGCGTCATTGAAATCTCTTCTAAACAATGAACATGGGCACATTCCCGGGAAATATTGAATACCAATCAAGAAAACCCGAACGAGTAATTGAACTGAAGAAAAAAGCGGCTTTCATCAAACTCAGGATTCAAAGAAGAAGAACTCAAAGTTTCTAGAATATAGAAATTTTGACCAATAATATTCGAAATACTCAACTTGTTTTGTGTGGAACAGAAATGGGTTAAGTTGTTAAAAGGGGGTCAAATCGAAAACTCATGAGCAAGCAATTTTTGACGCTTCAAGTCTTGTTGCTGATGCTTCTCTCTCCTCTTTCTGGGTGTTTTGGAACCGACATGGCAGAGCAAGTGGAAGTGATTGAAGAAATTGATGCCTTGGAAAATCCTTGCGCTCAAGGCTCTCAATCGGTGACGCAGTCAACGATTTCAGTCATGGTTAATGGACAAGAAAGATTGTTCAGATTATCTGTTCCCAGTTCCGATGCGGGCGTCAAGTTAGCACTCATTATCGCCTTCCATGGTGGTGACGGTTCTGGTGAAGACTTCCAGCAACAGAATGAGTTTGACCAGTTGGCTGAGCAAGAGAAATTCATTATGGCTTATGCTATTGCTGAAGAGGGTCGAACAGCCGATGAAGGGGAATGGTTCCTCAATACTGCAGCAACTTCCCGTGAGGACAATGACTTCACTGAGGCGATTGTAGATGAATTATCGACTGCATACTGTATCGATCAAGACCGACTTTATGCTATTGGATATTCTCTTGGTTCTATGTATACATATGAAATTGCTTGCCAACTCAATCATCGATTTGCAGCTGTAGCCTCGTTTGCGGGAACTATGCCTGTTGACCCTGAAACATGTGAACTTGAAGGTAATATGGCAGTCATGCATATCCATGGGAAACTGGATTACATTATCGACTATGACGATGATTGGGATTGGAAAGACGGAGAGCATGAGGGCGTTGGAACGATGAGCAGTGTACCTGGAATGATTGATTCTTGGTCTGCGCGTGCAAACTGTGCATCAAATGATGTCGTTGAAGNTNTCACTCTTGAACACATTACGCACAGTGGNTGCCTTGGCGATACTCGNNTTGAGCANTACGGTATAGAATTTCATGANCATACNTGGCCNGATGAAGTTGATGGTACGGATACCTATCAGCTCATTTGGGATTTCTTAAGTGATTTCACNAACGAAGAATTTTGATTGCTTCGAAAATAAACCGAGATTATTGAGTTGTTCTCAAAAGAAAATCAGACGAAGAATCCGTTCATAAAACAACCATGCAAAAATGCCTACAGTGAGGGTAATCCAACTGTTGTAAACGATTTTGTTTGGAGGTGGAATCACTTCTTCACGTCTACGAAGAGCCGATATGGATGCCCAGAGCATGTAGACAAACGCTCCATAAATCAACGGAGAACCTGGATTGAAATCCATAGCTGCTTGTATGTCAAAATGCGTAATGGCAACAAAGGCTCGTGTCATCCCGCAAAAAGGACATGGATGCCCAGATAAGTGATACCAAGGGCAAAGTTTCAGTCCATCAACTCCGCCATGAGGTAAAATCGCAGATACTGCCAATGCTCCACCAGTCACAGCGGCAGTGATTGAGGCTGAATTCATCTTGAAGGGCCTCATGAATATCGCTACTATTCACGGTTAATGTCCTTTTTGCTGGCATAACGACTATAACATCAGCACCGCTAGGGGGACCATGCAACCACAAGGAATGCAAGCACAAGGAATGCAAGCACAAGGAATGCCAATGGCGTCAGATAAGGACTGGACAACTCTTCTTATCCTTTCGATCGTACTTGGTAGTCTAGGAGTCGACCGATTTTACGCAGGAAGCATTGGACTCGGAATCCTCAAACTCATCACCTTCGGAGGATGTGGAATCTGGTGGCTTATTGACGTCATTATGATCGCAACTGGTTCTTTCAAAGATGGAAACGGACTTGTTATCTCATCGAAGTGAAGCGATTTACTCCTTTGAGTCACTCAATTGAGTGGGTTTTACTCTTCATTGAGTCAATTAAAAATACCCCTTTTGAGAGGCGTAGCCATGGCTAGAGAATCGGGCTATTTGTCAAAATTCCCAGTGAAGTCTACTCAATCCCGTCCAAAAAGCATGATGAAACCTTCAACTGCGGTTGAGATTTGTTTTCAAGAGAAGTATTTTGATTTCAGTGGCCGCTCCTCTCGTTCTGAATTTTGGTTCTTTTTGATGTTCAATCTCCTGTTTGCTTCAATTATCAATACCGTCCTTCTTTACGTTGGTTCTCTCTTTGGAACCTGGGGTGGCCTCATCTCGTCCACACTTTCGTTCATTGTCACCATCCTCTTTCTAATACCGCTTCTCTCTGTAAGTTCCCGTCGCCTTCATGATGTAGGCAAATCCGGTTGGTTTTTGTTCATCGGTCTCATTCCGCTTCTTGGATGGTTCTTCTTGATCAGAGCGTATGCTGATGAAGGTGAAACAACCATCAATTCCTACGGTAGATTGCCGGAGAATGATGTCTAATCCTGTTTCGAATTGTTTCTGTTTCGATTGTTCCTTGAATTACGATTCCTTCGTGAGTTGGAATTGTTTGCTCTTCCTCCACGACTCTCTCTGTTTTGAGAGTGTGAACCTCTATTGGAATTGCCACGGTTTTGATGGTTTCGATTGTTGTTCCGAGGGCGCTTTTTAGCCCCCGATTTATCCTTGATTTTACCTGGTTTTTGTCCCGGCTTGGGGATTGCTCCGATAAAGTGGAACGGATGATTACTGTTGACTGGAATCTCCTTTCCAATCAATTGTTGAATGCCAACAAGATAGCCGCTTTCGGTGTCATCACAAAAGGCATATGCAATTCCACTTCGACCTGCTCGAGCAGTTCGACCGATTCGATGGACATAACTTTCCGGCTCATTGGGTAAATCATAATTGAACACGTGGGTAATTCCATCAACATCAATCCCGCGGCTTGCTATGTCTGTAGCAACAAGAATCGGAATGGTTCCATTTTTGAAACCCGCTAAAGCCTTTGTTCGAGCTCCTTGACTTTTATTTCCATGAATTGCAGCAGCAGTAATGTTGCTTTGGTCGAGTTGTTTGACCAATCGGTTTGCACCGTGTTTTGTACGCGTAAACACAATCCCGCATTGAACCCGTTCCTCCTTGATGAGTTGGACGAGCAAACGCCGCTTGTCAGCTTTTCTTAAGAACATAATTTTCTGCTCGATTCGATCAACAGTCATTTCTTTTGGACTCACATCCACCATGACTGCATTGTTGAGGAACGTTCCTGCAAGTTTCGCAATGGACTTGGGCATGGTTGCACTGAAGAGTAGATTTTGGCGCTGCTTTGGGAGCAGTTTGATGACTTTCTCAATGTCTCGAATGAACCCCATATCGAGCATTCTGTCGGCCTCATCAAGTACGAAAAATTCAACCCGCGTGATGTCAATGTGGCCTTGTCCGATGAGGTCCAATAAGCGACCGGGTGTTGCAACCAGAATATCCAACCCCTTTTGCAGGGCTCGAACTTGGGGGTTTTGGTTGACTCCACCAAAAATAACACGATGCCTGAGATCCATGTGTTCACTGTATGCCGCAAATCGCTCGTCAATCTGAGCAGCGAGTTCTCGTGTTGGAGAGAGGATGAGTGCACGAATAAATCGCTTCCCTTGTGGCTTTTTTCGATTCATAATTTGTAGAACTGGCAAGGCGAATGCAGCGGTTTTACCCGTTCCGGTTTGGGCAACACCCAACACATCGCGTCCTTCAAGCAAAGGAGGAATGGATTGTTGTTGAACGGGTGTTGGTGTCGTATAGCCTTCCGCCTCGACAGCGCGAAGTAAGGTGTTTGATAGTCCAAGTGATTGAAAGTCTGACATTGAAATCCTATTCCATTATGAGTCGATTACATAGAATTGCAGTTGACTACAAGCAGACCTCAATTCTCTTTGCCTAAATACCCGATTGATGAAAGGAGAGGTGAAGTGCCGGTCTCGCCTTTGACTTGCAACGCCGTTCAAAGAATCGGTTGGTTTCTTAGCCATTCTAAATCCGAAATGTAGAGTTGTCGAATATCGTCAAGTCCAAGAACTAACATTGCTAATCGCTCAAGTCCCATGCCCCATGCTAATACCGGTGATGAAATGCCAAGAGGTTCAGTTACTTCCGGTCGGAAAATACCAGCTCCACCCAACTCCAGCCACTTTCCTCGCCATTTAACTTCAATTTCAAGACTTGGTTCAGTGTATGGGAAATACGCAGGTCGGACACGAACTTCAGGATAGCCCATCTTTGCATAGAAAGTCTTGAGCGTTGTTACTAGCATTTGCAAGTTTGCACCTTCCTCCATGATGATGCCTTCAATTTGATGAAATTCAGGTAAATGTGTTCGATCAATGGCTTCCTTTCGAAAGACACGGTCAACCGAAAAGACGCGACAGGCTGCTGTAGGGTTTGCAGCCAAATACTGAATCGTATTGACAGTCGTGTGCGTTCGCAACAAACCTTTCTTTGAAGTCTCGGCTGAAAAAGAACCGCCCCATCCAACCGAACCGGTCTCGCCACCATGCTCGTGGATAGCGCCCCAAGCATCGGTAAGATGCTCAGGCAAGTCGATTGATTGTGGATTCTCAAGGTAAAAAGTATCCTGCATTTCTCGCGCAGGGTGGTCTTGTGGTATGAATAAGGCGTCCATGTTCCATCCAGCTGTCTGAACATAATCGTCGACCAGTTCAGAAAAGCCCATCTCCAAGAAGATACTTCTCACTCGTTCGATGAGAGCCTGCATTGGATGGCTGCGACCGGTTCGAGGTGTAGCAGATTCGAGTGTGACATCAAAGGGACGGAACTCGGCATCTTTCCACGCATCCGATTGAAGCAATTCAGTTGTGATTTCACTGACGGATTGCTTTTCGATAAGTGCGTTCGATTCGATTGCTTTACCATCTTTGGTTATCGACCATGTACGGGTTGTTGATATGACTGACTCAATGAGGCCACGTCGTGATTTGAAATGTTGAAGCATCTCTGAATCAAGTGCTTCGGGTGCTGCAGGTAATTCATCGAGGAAAGATTTGCGCGAAGCGATTTCGGAAGAAACCAAAGACGGATTTTCTGAAACAAAAACACCGCCTTCAAGTTGAACGCCAAGTCGCTTGAGCAGCCCAACACCTGGGCCGGCTTCATGACGTTCAAACTGAGATTGAAGATCACTCATTTTCGGCGATTGGGATTCTGAAATCCACTTCCATAGGCGTGCTTCAAGCAATCCGTTTTCAATGGCTTTTCGTCCTTCCTCTGCAAGTCGAATGATTTCGGAATTTGTTTCATTCGTTTTTGCAAAACCAGCGTTGGTCAAGCCATGGCCTGCACCAACAGCAACCGCTTGGTCCTTCCAATTGCACTGGGTGAGTATTTCTGTAAGCGTCCATTCGTGATGGCCTTTGGACTGCATAACGCGCAACATTCTACGCTCTGGGTTGAGCAAAGCATCTGCGTCCATGTTGCTTCGTAATGATTCATGCCCTTCAATTCTGTGGAACATGAGTGTGCAAGAGCGGCCTTTTCTTTTCCGAACCTTTTTGCCAGTTATTCCTCTTCATCCCAGAGCTGAACAGAGCAAGCAGGACAGACATATTCGGTCGGCCGGTCTGAATCAAGTGTTTCCACATGGCCACATGGTCCGCATAAAACCGTACACTTTTTCGGCTCATCCAATGTGACATCAACACGATACATTACCCTTCCAGCATCTGGTAATTGGCTTGATTCTGGAGTCCAGTTCAAAATCTCTTCTTGAGATAAACCCTGATTGGATTTCATACTCATTCCAAGAACAAAGAGAACGACACCGCTCAAGCCAATTGTGGCAGCAAGCGACATGAGATTCGCAACGCTAAAAAATCCCCCCGCTGTGATACATATCACACTTGCAATGAGGAAATTTTCGCGGACTTTCTGCATACGATCGCCTCACTTGAGCGCATTTGCTAATGCTTCAGCAACACGGGGAATCTGTTCCAAAGGAACGGCACACAATCCAATTCGGACTCCTCCGGTGAGTGGGACGAGGAAGACATTTTGCTGCGCACATTTTTCAGCAATTGCTTCTGGTTCACTGTGTTCAAGCCAAGCAAAGAATCCATCATGAGTTGGATTTAATGGCACACCGTGTTGTTCACAACATTCCTTTAACAGATTTCGACGAGTGACGAGCAGGTCTTTCAAACGGTCTCGCTCTTTGCCCCACGCCTCTCCACCTTCATGCGTCGAATGCATTTCACTGATGGTAAATTGAGCCACTCTCGGAGCAGCAGACCATGTTTGTCGGCCGGTAACTCCCATGACTGTGCCAATTTTTTCTGTGACTTCTGCATCAGGGTGGATGCTGACAAGAGCACCGGTTCTCAAACCGTAGACCGTATGTGATTTCGACATGGAAATGGCGAACGTCAAAAGTAAATTTTCAGTCCATGGCCAACCTTCTTCCACCGCATCTCGGATTGTTTCTCCCCATCCATGAGGTTCTTCAGCATACAAATGATACGCTGCATCAATGAGCAAGGTGTGGCCTACGTGTTCGTTTGAAGAAGCACTTTCCATTACGGCTTCCAAAAATGCCATTCTTCCATCAGCGGTTAACGAGACGCCTGTCGGATTGTGAGCGGGGTCATTTAACCAAATCATGACCTTATCTTGGGTTGAACAAAGTGCTGCAAGTTCTGCTTTGAAACTTTCAATATCGACAAATGGATACTGCGTTTCCTTGGATGTTGGAAGCAATGGATACGTGGTAAACTCAAGACCGCATCCCGTGATGAATCCTTTGTATGGTCCCCAATGACGGTCACGAAGTAATACCTTATCACCACGGTTGGCAAAGTTCGCAGCCGCAAGATAGAGTGCACCTGAACCACCAGGTGTTGCTGTCGCAGTCATGGCGATACCGAGTTCTTCCAGTGACTCGCGATGCTCTCCCATGGCGAGCGTTTTAGCCAGATCCAAAAAGGCAGGGAGTCCTTTCAAGGGAGCGTAAGCGGCAATCTCGACAGCGGGTGCAACTCGAATTGCTTCATCGACCACTTGGTTAATCGCCAGTGACCCGTCATCTTCGAGCAGTGCTCCAATCGTTCCGTTGACGGCGTCCTTCCCTTCTTTTACCGCATCTTGGTAACGGGCCCACCATCCGAAAATAGTGTCATTTCCAACCTTCGTCTGTGCATAGGGGTTGAGTAATCCCGCACCAGCATCTGGGTCCATAGCCATCCGAATGCGGCGTTGTTCTTTGACTTGTCTCTTGGTTTTGTTCAATATTTTTCTTTTTGAATACCTCTTTGCCCTTGTTTTCCATCCGTTTCATTCATCAAGGGTAAGTGTCTCGGGCAGTTTAGCGCCTGTGTAGCATAGCTGGTAGTGCATCGGATTTGTAATCCGAAGGTCGGGGGTTCGAGTCCCTCCGCAGGCTCCATACCAGAGTCGCAATCATGCGATAAGTCCGATAACCTCCGTGTTGAAGGACTCTTTATGCGTCCATTCCATCTCGCATTTCCAGTTGACAATTTAGCCGATACTGAATTTTTCTATGTCAATGTCTTGGGTTGCTCGATTGGGCGTCGCACCGAGCGTTCGATTAATTTCAATTTTCATGGTCATCAAATCGTTGCTCATCTGGTTAACACAATGCCTGACCAGACCGATAATGGCCGTGTCGATGGTCAGAAAGTGCCACCTTTTCACTTTGGATTGGTTATGGAATACACGCAATGGCACACTTTCCGCGACGAGTTGGAGTCCAAAGGTGTCGAATTTCGTCTCAAACCTCACGTCCGCTATCCCGGTAAAGTTGGAGAGCAGGCGACTATGTTCCTCAATGACCCATCGGGGAATGCTCTTGAATTTAAGTCGTTCAAGGATGATAAGAGATTGTTTGCCACTGTCGAGGGGCAAGAGCATATCGATGGTGGCGGCGTATTGCAAAGCGAATCCTCAAAGTGAAGAATCCAGTCGGAGGTTCATGGTGGCCCAGCGATTGGATGGCAAAGCATGTGCTGCCGAAGTCGAGAAGGAACTTCTCTCTCGAATACGTGCCTGTAAAGAAAAGGGCGTTGAACCTCATTTGGCAGTAGTGATTGTTGGAGATGACCCAGCAAGTCATGTTTATGTTAAATCCAAAGTCAAAGCATGTGAGCGATTAGGAATCAAGAGTACTCATGTCGAATTACCAGCCACTTCAAGTGAAGACGACGTTCGAACCACCATTGCTTCACTCAATGAACAAAACGGTCTTCATGGAATTCTCGTTCAATCTCCACTCCCCTCTCACATGGATGAAGAAGCACTTACCGATTTGATTCATCCGGTGAAAGATGTTGATGGTTTCCACCCACAAAACCTCGGTCGTTTGGTTCAAGGAAGAATGGACGGTATGCTTCCGTGTACACCCAGTGGAGTGATGCGCATGCTGGCATGGGCTGGAATTGAAACAGAAGGAAAAACTGCAATCATCCTTGGCCGCTCCCGAATAGTCGGTATGCCACAATCTCTTCTCTTGGGTTCCAAAGGAGTTGACTCAACCGTAACAGTTGCTCACTCTCGAACCAAAGATACTGCTGAACTGTGTGCAAATGCAGACATCATTATCGCCGCAGTTGGCAAGCCCGAAATGGTTACTGAAGACTGGGTCAAGGAAGGAGCAGTTGTTGTTGATGTCGGAATTAATCGTGTTGATGACAGCACCCGAGAGCGCGGTTGGCGCCTTGCAGGTGATGTTCACCCTGATGTTGCGAACAAAGCCTCATGGCTTTCCCCTGTTCCTGGCGGAGTTGGCCCGATGACCATCGCAATGTTGATGGAAAATACCGTTCGAGCCGCTGAGCAAACAATCGATTCTTGAAAAAACTCTTAGGTCCTTGACTTCTACGAAAGAATATCATGGACCCGAAAGCACCTCGAATTGCTACAGCGTCTTTGGTTTTGGGCGCCATAACTTGGATATTAGCGGTTGTCAGTTTCACGCTTAATCTTGGACTTGAAGATGGATATGGCAATGAAGAAGTTCTTCTCACAGTCATTGGTAGCATCTTTTTCTTGATCTCTTTTTTAGCATCTCGGCCACGTGAAGAGATGCAAATGATTGAGACTCTTTCTGTTGAAGAACAGTTTGCTGCAATCGAATCTCTTCCTACAAAATTCAGTGGTTCCTCAACGCAGACCGATAAATTTGGATTTGAAACTCCTCAAACATCAACAAATTCTCAGGCAGTCATTGCTTCTATTTTAGGTAAAAGAGAACAAACGGATGCTGAAGATATCAGTTCGGCAATGGCCGCACTTTCGTCAGGAGAATCTGGAAAATTAGCTTCGAAAACGGCTCAAAGTAATCCAGCACCCCATGCGCAAACAACACAATTCCGTGAAGTCTTCAAAGCATCCAACACGTCCAAAGATAGTTTTGAAAGAATAAAAGTCGAAAACATCCCACTTCCCGGGATGGAAGAAGCAAAGCAATCACCAGATTTGCCTTGGCAACAACCGGACCGTGAGTTTCAAACTTCAGGGATTGCCCACATACCTTTGCCTGGTGAATCTCCAAAACAACCTCAAACCGAAGTATTGGTGGACGATGTACCCTCTATGCCTGACCTCGATGATTTGTTTCATGAGGCCACTCCTTCAGCAGTTCAAGTTCCTTCAGCACCCGTCCTTCCCAACCTTGATGACTTGTTCTAGTTGAACTCCATAGTTCAATAGAGGTTGGACTCTTGGGTCATCACATGTGGACGGAACTGTTTGACCTTCACAGCCATTCGACAAACAGCGATGGCCAGCATTCTGTCGACGATGTTGCACAGATGATGGCAGAGTCAAATGTCCGTTTTTGGTCACTTACCGACCATGATACCATCTCTGGATGGGAAAGTGCGAAAACCGCTGCTCAATCAAATGGCATCGTCTTTATTCCAGGAGTCGAGTTGACATGTATGCCTGGACTCGAACCTGATGAGAAGGTCATGGAAGAGCACCAACGTGAGCGTGCCTCGGACTCATGGCATCTTTTGGCTTATTTTCCTGAGATTGAGTTTCAAAGTAAATCTCATCAGCGCTTCAAAAAATGGCTCGCTCCGCTGGGTGAAGGGAGGGTGCCTCGGATGATGACTATGGTTGAGAAGTTAGGTGAACTTGGAATGAAAATCGACCTACAAGCAGTACTTTCTCGAGCAGGAGATTCAGTCGGTCGCCCTCATCTAGCAGATGAGATGGTGAAGCAGGGATATGTTGAAACGCGACAAGAAGCCTTTGACAAGTGGATTGGTGATGGAAAGCCAGTTCATATTTCTCGCACGAAACCCAGTATCGTTGAAGCATGCGAAGCGGTGCATGCAGCAGGTGGAATCACTTCACTCGCTCATCCGCTGTATTACTGTGTAGATACAGACAAATTAGTTCGTTTTTGTCTCGATTCAGGAGTCGATGCCATCGAATGTTTCCATCGCAGTCATCGCGACTCCTACCGTTTCCAATTGTTATCAGCCGTCAAAGCCTCCTCTCTTAGCACGACGTGTGGCTCTGATTTTCATGGGATGATGTATAACCAAAGTCCTGGACGTATGGCGGTTCCAACCAACACACTGCCTTCACAATTGAAAAACGTACTCAACGCTCTTGACGCGTGAGCGTGTCAAGAACAAGGGCAATTTCGAACAAAACGATGACGGGCATTGCCACCAAGAACAGTGAGAGCGGATCTGGTGGCGAGAGTAGAGCACCGAGTAGAAAAGCGCTGAACCATATGTGTCTACGATACGAACGAACAGTTGTTCTTGGCACGATTTCCATTCTTAGGATAAGGAGCGTGACCAAAGGTGCTTGAAAACCGATTCCAGAGGCTACGGCGAGATTCGCAATGAACCCAGTATAGCTGGTAAGTCTCCATTCCGTTGACAATCCTGCAGCCTGCGCATCATTTGTCAAGTACTCGAGAAGCATTGGTATGAGCCAATTCCAAGCATATGTGACTCCACACGTCAAGAGTACTACTGCAACGAGTAAGGTGGCGAGAAGCGTACTGTTTGGGCGCGGTGATTGCACTTTGAGTTCAGCCAAGCGTTGTCGAATTGCGAGGTTCTTACTTGCTCTCCACCCACCTTCAGTCACGAACACGATAACCATGCAGAGTAAACCAACTTGAGCAGCAAGTTGTACTTGAAGCAGGATAAACTCGACTGGACTGATGACGATGATATCGACATTCTCAGGTAATCGAGCCGGATCGATAAGCCAAGAGATGAATCTTTTTGTCAAGGGAAAGGTGGCCATAAAACCGATACAAAATACGACGGCAAGCATCTTTACCCTTTTTCTGAGGTAAGAACGGAAAGATGCTAGAATCTCACCACCAGGTGAATCAAACAGTTCGTCAACTGCATTGACCAAGCCATCTGCTTCTGCCATTAGTGTGTGCAGAGGGCTGACCCTCATAACACGCACTCATTGACAATGTCACTCTTGTTCCCAAAGATGTGAGGGGGTTGAGTCGTAGAAACTTCGATTGTATTTCTTCAATCTTCGAATACGATTGAACACAAAACCCGTCATCCACAAAGATGCTAATGAGAGGAATATGGCTTGACCCATCATGTCCTCATGATAGTCGTTTAAGATACGAACTTGTATGACATCCCCAGTATCTGAATCGCTGGGATTGTGCATCATAATGTAGTGGAAAACTTTTGGTGAATCGATAACTAACTGCAGTGTCGATTCCGGTTCAACAGTATAGGCGTCACCGAGGCTACGGGCAATACTCCAGTCGATTGAACCGTCCTCCATTATTGGAGGCGCAAGGTCGACCATGATGACAACAACTTCCATGGTAAGTGTGTCATCAAGATTTGTGACATTCGAATGAACTTGCATTCCAGGTTCGATGCTCTGAATAATTTCAAACATTGAATCCTCTGGTCCAAGTTGGAAAGAAACTCGTTCATTCACCGTTTCAGTTTGAACTTGAACCGCCATGAGAATGGTTGTGAGCATGAGTAAGGTAATGACGCCCTCAACCAACAAGTGCTGTCGGATTTTTTGAGGAGTAAATCCCTTGAAGAAACCCCCATGGTCATTTCTCAGTCGAGGTTGTAAGTGATGAATGAACAATGCACCAATTCCCCCAACAAGCATTCCCAATGGTATGTCGATGAGCCAATGTATTCCGAGGTACAATATCGTGAATGTAAAAAGAATGGTATTGGCAAGAATAAACATATGATAGCGATAATGACGCCATTCCTTCAGAGTGATACCTTTTTCCTTTACGTGTAAGTAATTGAGGAGCAGTATTCCAAACGGAATCGCTACGTGAAGTGAAGGAACTGCATTGTCTAAAGGATCGTGAGTCGCATAAAAGACACTATACCACCCTTCGTGGTAAAGGAGAGATTCCATACCAGGTATCCATGAAGAAGTCACTTCGACATTGAAAAACAGATAATAAGGGACTGCAAGAGCATAAATGAGTAAATAATTCAGCGTGACTTTATCCGTCATATCTCTATCACCTGTATAGGCGAAATACACCGTTGTTACGTAAATCAAAAACAGGTAAATGAACAAATAATGGAAGTTGAGGAAGGCGGTGAGTGAATCGTTGAGAAAGAATTGTTGAATTTGAAAAGTAAGTTCTCCCTCAAGCGCATACACCGTTTCAGTCCAGTGCCCAGTCTGGTTTTTTATCGGTTCATTCAATTTATCCGTGAGTGCCTTCCATCGAATAATAACAATGTATCCCATGGCGTGAAAATAGAACCGTTGGTCATGAATCACTTGTAACCATTTCTTGAACGGAGTTCGCATTGAAGTGTCATGGAGTGTAAAAACCCAGCATATGAACGGAGTGAGAAGTAAGATGAGCCCCATCATGATTTGATACGGGTCCATATTTGCGGGGAACAGATAAGCCATATAAGCCAGTATGATTCCTTTTGAACAGAAAGCGTCCTTTCCAAATGACAGGCCTTAGAAGGGAGCGCTCCATGGGTCGACTTGGTGACATCGATGTGGGAGCAGGCGCCCGAGAATACGCTCGAAAGCCTCCGTCATGCCATCCAGCATAACGACGGTATCGAGTTCGATGTGCGTCTTACTCAAGACCAAGAACTTGTCATTCATCACGACGGTAAAGTTTCGGTTCCAAAAGAAATGCAACCGCATTCCTTTTCGTGGACTGAAAATCACACCCTTGAAGAATTGACATCACTCGGTTTCATTTCTTTTCGCTCGATGCTGGAAGATGCTCAACTGCGTTCTGAATGGGTCGAACATGGGAAGATGGGCTGTATTGAGTTCAAAAGACCCCATCCTCGTGCTTTGTATGGTGGTGGATTTTTTGGTAAAAAACAACATATATCCCATGTTGCAACGATGATGGAAAAAACGGAATCAATTCTGAAAGAATTCGAGGTTCCGTCTGAAAACACGGTGTATTATTCCTTTCATACAGGGATGAAATCTTCCATTCATTCATCCAAAGTTCAACGTCCTTGGGCTGAATTGGTACCCTATGTACCTCCTTTCGGCAATTACTACACCAAAAGAATGAGATCTGGAACCCAATTCTTCTTGACTTCTCTTTCACGCCTCATTAAATCACATCGCCGATCTGGAGCATCGATGTCTCCTTGCGCAGTTGAATATTTCTTGCCTCCACAGAGTTTGATTCCATTGGGATATTCTGGTGGATTATACGGTGCAAAAGCGGCACGTTTGAGTGCCTTGCAACGAGGATTCCCCATCTATGTCTGGCCAACTGAACTTCGTATCGAACATGATTTACTTTCTGCTGGACTTACTGGATTGACCGATTGTTCCGACCCCAATACAACTTGGCTCCCTTCAGGCCATGCACGCTGGACTCAACCAGCTACGCGTCCGTTGGATGCAGTCCAACAGCAGAAACTCGACCAAGCCACTCATGAAAATCATCTTGAGATTCTGCGCGAACTCAAGATGGAAACTTGCCCTTGGGCAGAATGTGATGATGAACGTAGAAGGGAACTTGTCACATTGTGGAGGAAAAAATGGCAATGGGAGAATCCGAGGAATTCGATTCTCCAGCAGTCAACTGGTGCATCTCCTCCATGGGAATCAATACGCCTTATCGGTCATCGAGGTTCAGGGAAAACGTCTCGTCCTGTGTTCAAATGAACATCACTCAACATGGCGAAGAGTTTGTCCTTCTGCGATGTATTTTGGTCGGTAGATTGGAAGGCCTTTTCCACCACGGAATACCGTTCTTTCATCAACAATTTGAGCGCCAATTCCAGCAACACGTGCCCATCCAAAGAATGTGGTGTAGTAGGTCGGGTCAGTCAAACCAGCATGGTGCAGAAGAGCGCCACTTGCGATGTCGACATTGGCATTTGGATTGCTAATTTTAGGATTTTCAGACAGAACGCGAGGTGCAACTTCTCGTAGAGTTGTAATGATTTTGAAGTTTTCATCGTCTGGGCAGATTTGAGAACCCAGTTCAAATTGTACGGTTGCTCGAGGGTCTTCAGAGCGAAGAACAGCATGCCCAAATCCGAAGATTGGGCGATTGGCTGCTAATTCTGCTCGAACAAATGCTTCGACTTCAGCCGGATCGCTGGTACCGACTTTCAAGACGAATTCTAAACACGATTGGTTTGCTCGTCCATGCAGTGGTCCGGACAGGGCATTCATTGCTCCAGCCATTGCCGAATAGACTGTGGCTTTACTTGACGCAATCGCTTTACCTGCAAAGGTCGAAAGGTTTCCACCACCGTGATCCATATGAAGGACAAGATAGGTGGAAATAATTCTCTTCATTTTTTCCGTATTCGCGTCATGCAAATCAAGACATCGAATAAACCGTTCAACCATGGAGAGGGAGGTATCATCAGCGGGGATGTTTTCTTCACGACCTTCTCGGATTCTAAAGATGAGACCCATCAAACGAGGCATTCGAGCAATAAGGTTGAGAGCATCATCCTTCCAATCGTTGGTGGTTTCCATCATACCAAGAGTATGGATTCCAACACTTAGCCAATCCATTGGATGGCCAAACTTCGGGAGAGTTTTGAGAACCGATTCAAGGTCGCCAGGAACCGCAGCACGTGCGGCAAGGTCTTGGCGAATTGCTGCAGACTGCTCTGCATTTGGTAATTCTTTGTTGAACAAGAGATACACGATGTCTTCCGGTTCAAAAGCAGCTAACTCAGCAATTGGATATCCGCAGTAGTGAACGCCTTCAGAAGGTGTGACAAACGAGGTGCGACAGGTGCCGACTGGGATGCCGCGAAGGCCAGTGTTGAGGTGATTTTCTGTCACCTCCAAAAGCACCTCGTTCTTGGTCATAGAATCCCCGCCGATTTCACCCACATACATCTTTCGTATAAAGGCGGCTCTTCTATAATCAATACATTCGGGCCCGTTTCGACTTTTTTAGAGACGGTTTTGACTTAATTTCGGTTCCATGCGGGCCATGAACGGAACCCTTTTGTCGACTCACGGTCGGCAAATACATGGATTCGAATCGTTTCTCCATCGATAAGAATTGCATCGTCGGCAGTAAGCCCAGGGCATTCTTCTTTGACCTTTTTCCATGCACGTTCGGTTGCTAAATTTTCACCCCACCAAGGGAATGCCGCACATTGTTGTGGACGGACTGAATAAATCGAGCACTGCTTGTTCTCATCAAGATAGATACAAACATCATCAACTGGACGGCTTTTCAATACGTACCGACCATCGAGCGTTTGTCGACAATCCCTCTCCAGCCAATCCTCGACACTCATGTCATTGCTTTGAGCAATTCGTTCTGCATCCTTCGGTGAGAGATAGACAATTCCACCTGGCTCATCGCAACATCTTCCACAGCCTTCTTGGCAGGAAAAACCGACGCCTTTCATCCACCATGGTCCTCTCATTCTTCTTCACCTAGGACGAGTTTTGTAATTGGATTTATTCGCCCGAGTCGAATCAACCGGGTTTCTTCTTCTGATTCCAGTAGATCCAGCATATCAACGCTCTGTGCATCAATGTTCCATTCGCCTTGTGGTTCGTGACTTTCAAGTGCTTTGTCTGCTGAATTTGCCTTACGACGACCTACTTTACGGCGATTCTTCTTGGAACTTTCATCGGGTTCCATTTCTGGCCATGGTTCGCGTTCAGGGTCAAATTCAGTTAGACTGTGTTCCATTGAACGCAGTTCATCAGCAATTGAAATCAATTCATCCATCGATGCATCAGGAGTACGCTCAGATAGATTCACCAATTTATTTTCAATATTTGCCAGTTGCAATGAACTTTCTCGTAGTTCCTTTTCAAAGGCGTTGATTTGAGAATCAAAGGCTTCGTCTAATTCGGTAAGTACGTCTGCGGCAATTCCGTAGTCACGTTCCTCTATCTTGCCTTTGCGCGTGATAAGATGTTCGTCTCGCTCGTGCAATGCGAGAACAGAAGGTGCGGCTGGAGCCGTGTCTTCAAGAGCAAACTTGAGATGAGCAGCGTACCGGTCATCTGCTTGCTTCTTCATGGATTCGACATCAAACTCCGGTGGCTGATAGGAATCATCTCCAATCTCCGGAAGTTCGGAATACAAATCGATTCCACCATGAACTGTATCGCTGTAAACAGTATCGACGGCGGTCGAAATCAACCGAGTTGCGATATCCTCTACCTTTTCTCGAACTATTGGAGTGACCTCTGTCTCTTCGGTTGATTGATTTGAGAGCAACGAATGGACATCTTGGCCGTCAAGAATTTCACGACCTGAGTTGAGCGCAAGTGCGACCAAATCGAAGTTTGCTTTGGTTGCCCGCCATCCGATGTCATCTTGCAAAACAATACTTTTCAGTTGTGTATCATCAAAGATGAACCCTTTCTTTTGAGCTAAATTCCGTGCATAGAGAATCATACTTGCGATTTTTGGAGCACCGATATGAACTGCTGCGGCATGGCGAGTTAATTCCCACAATCGTGATGTTGGCCATGTGTCGGGTTCGGAACTCGAGGAAAGCAAAACGTGAACTCCCATGTTAACTGCGTAGTCAAGCATCGTTCCAATTTCATGAGCAAGGTCTGCATTATCTGCACATTCATGAATGTCATCAATGGCCAACAGCCGTGCATTCACGAGTGTATCTTGCCAACCATTTGGTAACGTATTCATGCCTGAAAAATCAGTTGCTGAGAGTAAGTAAACGCCGCCTTCCTGGCG
The DNA here is from genome assembly GCA_002170315.2 of Euryarchaeota archaeon TMED99. Lineage (GTDB taxonomy): Archaea > Thermoplasmatota > Poseidoniia > Poseidoniales > Poseidoniaceae > MGIIa-L1. Next base: position 29,020 of record NHFA02000018.1, on the reverse strand, counting down.
TCGAAGTATGGCTTGAGAAATTGCATGAAGAAGATGAGACCGTCCAGTTTCTGAGGCCCCAATAAAGAGCATTGGATTGAGATGTCCTCCGGGTGAATCAACGATTGCTTCTGCAGCCTGAGTTGCACGAATGTTTTCTTCAGTCGTGAACCATTGTTTGAAACTCATTCGGATGTCCGAGCGCAAGCGTGACGGCCATTGATTTTCGAGAGGTAGAACGGTTTCATGGTGGTATGGAGATGAACTTTCAACGGGCGCTATTTCGGGTGCTAATGCGTGACTTACTCGCCCTCGTTGTTCATCCAAAATACGTTCCCAGACAGGTCGTCCATCTTCTTCGAGTCCTAAAAATCCACTTTCTTCTTCCTCGATAACATCTTCGATTTGCTCATAAGTACGTTGTCGTAAGGAACGTATTCTTCGTGCAGCAATGTCTGAAAGTGAATCTCCATTGGATTGTAAATCGAGAGCTGGAGTTCTTCGTTTACTCTCTTTACCCAATACTTTGTCTGCTACCAAATCAAAAGTTGGCCGCTCAGCCACTCCAGTTCGCTGCAGGAGAGTTCCTTGACGTTGGTCTTGAACATCCTTTCCAAGTAATCTGTTCATCTTTGATTTTGACCGAGATTTTTCTTTCTTCGCAGGTGTTGGGACCCGTTCAATACCTGTGCCTGATTGATGAAGTCGCTGCTTTGCCAATTCAAGGGCAAGGGCTAACTTCTCTCGACGAGCATTCATTTCTTCCCCTCCTCCAACTCTTTTCTCAATCGTTCAAGGTCTTCGATTTCCCAAATGCTGAGTTTGTTTTCAATTGAAGGTTCAGATTGTTTTCTTGAAGCGGATTCACGGTTTAGGGGTTTAGATTCAACCGACTTTGCAGTGCCAGGTCGGGCACTAAGGGGGGTGAGTGGTGTTTCTGTATGAACTGGACGCCGACCTTTCACCGATTCAATTGAACCTTTTTGGGCCGGTGCTTTTCTCACTCCGATGTCTTGAATGTCCTTCAGTTGTATCGATGAGTTGTTCAGAGAAGAATCACTTTGAGGTGAAGATTGAGCGCGCATGTTTTCAATCGCCTGATCTTGACGTTGAGCGTATGCTTCAAGTGAGTTTGCAAATGTGCCCACAGGGCTTGAGCGAAGGCTTTCTATCTCACTCAACTCTTTTGCTTCAACAGCATGTAAAACTGCAGCCTGAATGGCTTGTTGATTACGAGCAGTTCTTCGAACACCAGCGTTTTTTCTCTTTCGACGAACACGTTGAGCCGGACGTGGTGCACTTTTTTTCTCAGGTTCACTGGTGCGCTGAGACTCCGGCTCATCTTTCGATTCCTCTGAGGTAGGCTCTTCTGAAAACGTTGTATCTTCAAGTAAGGCATCATTCATGTCAACGTTTTCAGTTTGTTGTTCTGTCATTTCTTCCTTATGCTCAGGTAGGTCATCATCAGTTTCAGCGGCAACTTCGCCCGCTTGAGGTTCAACTTCATTTTCATGAGTCGAGGGTTCAAAAGATTGGTTCGGATTCGGTTGGCTCCATTCTCGAGCAACTGTTTCAAGATTCTCTGTTGCAGCAAGAATAATGTCGGAGTCTGGAGATTCAACTCCCCCTTCCATGGTTCCAAAGACAGTAGCTTGTGGCGAGATTTCCTCATATGTTGAAGGGGAAATGGCTTGCTGCAATTGTTGTTCAATCCACTTCCCTTCCTCTTCACTTGGTGGAGCACACAGCGGGTGATCGAGTATGAGATCTGGTTCGAGATTCCAGTGTTCAAGAACAGAAGGCTCAAGATTCGACATGTAGCGCGACAAATGTTCTCTAGTCGTCAGTGGGAATGCATTGAAGTCGGCAGTTGCCAGAAACAGGTGGTCTTCAAGACGAACTCCGTCGACAATGTCTCGCAGGAAATTGACCACTTTCGCATCTCCATGAAGGCTTGCCAAATATTCAATTCCTTCAAGGACGACAACAGCTCGGAGGTTTTCCCATAGGAAAGCATCAATACGTCGTCGAATCGTTTCCAGTGCTGGGTCCGTTGAACGCGCGTCACCGTTTTGCGATAGCCATGAACTTGATGCGATTGGAATGTTATGCTCGACGTTGAGTGCCTCGATATCGTGCCGTGCCAGAACGAACAGTGGCCGCCCATGAACCGCTAAGTGGCCTGCGAGATTAAACAGAGGAGCCGGATTGTTAGAGTCGAAGAAATAGGCATCACCAGGTCTCAACATTTTTTCAAGACCGTCATGGCGTTGCATGAGTGCTTTACTTCGCTGTCGTATCGCTTCGGGTGCTTCAATCACTGCTTCGAGTTCGGGTAATCGTTCGTCACGTTTCCAAGAGCTCGTTCGAATATTGGTTTTTGACCACCACTGGTGATTCTCTTCATTGGCTTCAGAAGCATCATCCATCTGAAAGTGTGCCTCAGGATAGAGGGTAAGGATGTTAGATGTGTCAGGCAAGGATAATTCGTGAATGGCGAGTAAAGCATCGAGAAGTGCAGCATCGTTTTCAATATCCAGCAATGCTTCCAGAGACATTGAGATTGCATCGGCTTCATGCAATGCGAACATAGGTTTTCCTTCCAAGAATGCGATGTGACCTATTCGGGGCATCTGTTCCTTTGGTCTTCGCTCAATACGGATGTATCCCGAGGTCCCCAAACGGGCCATATCTGTAGAAAGTAATCGTAAAGATTCAGGGCCGCCTCGACGAACTTCTGTCACATCTCCCTGCGGCAGTTCTACCATTTTCTCTCACCCCTACGGGGTGATGCTTACGGAACACTTCTTGAAAGGTGCGGCTCGAATGAACTGAGAACGAGGGTTTCGGAGGTCGATTGTTTGAGCCGTATGCCATTTGCCTTGTTGAGTCTGCACCGTGAAGTTCAAAGACGACAAGTCTATGGTTCAGTATGGCCGAAGAGCGAGGTGAATTGTCGGTCGAAATGCGACGTTTTATTTCACTTGAAATCGCTCGCCCTTTCCTGTATCGTTTTTTCGTAATGCTTGTTCTTTTCGAGGCTCTTTTAGTTGGAGGAGTATGGTTTTTTATCTCCATTAACGCCAGTTTATTATTCTCTCTTTCGCTGTTCATTCTCGGAGTTCTGGGAGGCGTATTTCTCTATCGACAATCACCCCTTCTCAGAGTTCCTTTAGCAGTGAATTTGAATCATCCATTTATGGGCGATCTTGAACTTGGCCAAGCCGTTGTTATGGTTCAATTCTCTGATGGTTTATGGGGGGATGTTGGAGAGGGTCGAGTACGCTTGACTGCGGATGAATTGATGGGCGGCTCACTGCTTATTCGTGATGATGACACCTATGCGGTTCTTGGGCACTTTAGCCATTTACCTCAAAACCATCCGGCACTCAAAAGATATGTGATTTTAATCAATCAAGCCATTGCATTGCGTGATGCGGTAAACGGAGATGAAGATTCGATAGAATCGGCGCGGGAGCGAGAAAAGAACGATTCAGGTCTCCTTGAACGATCGTGGTTTGAAGAAGAACAATCGATTGAAATCGAACCTGATGGCATTCTTAGTAAACTTCGTCGAGAATAAGTGATTCTTTATCGATTTCAGCCTTTACATTGAAAGGCTGCACCTCTACCGGAGAATGTGGAATCTCCTCGAAGATGGCAAGGTCACCTTGACGCTCTTGGTTCGAAAGAACGAGAGACGCTCTTAGGAACTTCACTTTCTCGACGTTTCACTCGATTGCCTCTTTGGCTTTCCCATCCATCGAATATCGCCGCATTTTACGGTTTTTTGATTTCTCTTGCTCTGCTCCTACCCTATCGATTTGGAAATGATTCGGCAAGTTGGTTCAGTAATTGGATCTTCCATTCTGCACTCATCATGGTTGCTTGCTTGCTTCTCGGGATGTTTTCTTTGATTATTGTAAGCATTTCAAAGCGGTTCCCCGTGACCCCTCCTCGATACATTCTCTATCCAATGCCCTTTGTTGGATTTGGTTTGTTAACTATTTCTCAAACTGAAATGGTATCTTTCCCAGCAAGTCTCATCTGGCTTCTTTTGCTATTACCCGGCCCAATGTATGTCCATCTTTCATGGGCTCCCCGTTGGAGATTACTGTGCCAACTTGAAGATGGTATCAATCCATTCGAAGCATTGGACTTACCCCTGTATGAGGAATCGAATGACATCGAAGAGATTACAGATGGCGATGAGGAGTTGCTCTCGGTTGTCAACGCACTTGAATCGGAATGATCAGATCAAACCAAGTGTTGGTCCGACCTTTTCAAACAGACGAAGTACTTCGTCCAAGTCATCTCTCTGAAGTCCTGAAGACATTTGAGTACGGATTCTGGCTTTGTCACGTGCTACCATTGGGAACACGATTGCTCCCGCCATAACACCTTCTTCACCCAGAGATTTTGTCATCGCTTTTGCAACGCTTGAATCACCGCACATGACTGGAATGATTGGAGTGACAGAATCCCCCGTATCAAATCCGAGAGATTGCAACTCTTTTCTGAAGTAATTGGTATTCTCCCAAAGTCGTGCGTGATGTTCAGGTTCATCCATCAAAACTTCAATTGCAGCTTTCTGAGCCGCAGCTACACCAGGAGGTTGTGAACCTGAAAGCAGCCATGAACGTGAATGGTTGAGAGCGTGATTTCGCGTCATTTCACTACCAGCAAGAATCCCACCTTGAACTCCAAGGGCCTTGGAAAAGGACCCTGTTTCAAAATCAACCTTGCCTTGGAGGTTGAAATGGTCGACGATTCCCGCACCTTTTTCGCCCAAAACACCTTCTCCATGACAATCGTCAACATAGACCATAGCACCGTATTCTTCGGCTAATTTTGTCACTTCATCAAGGGGTGCGATATCTCCATCCATCGAAAAGACGCCATCGGTAATGATCAACTTTCGACCTGCCCCTTCATGAGCTTTGAGAACCGCTTCCAATTCTCCCATGTCATTGTGTGCATAGACGCCGCGACTCGCTTTTGTCAATCGAACCCCGTCAATAATCGAACCATGATTGAGTGAATCGCTTATGATGACGTCTTGAGGGCCAGTTACCAAAGTAGGAATAAGTCCAACATTAACGGTGTAGCCGGCAGAATAGATGAGTGAGGCTTCAACTCCTTTGAATTCAGCAACTTTTTTTTCTGCTTCTAAATGAATGTCCATCGTTCCAGCAATTGCTCGAACACTTCCACTTCCTGCACCGTATTTCATCGTCGCATCGAGCATGGCTTGCTTGACTTTTGGATGCGTGGTAAGGTTGAGATAATTATTCGCTGAAAGCATGATTGTTGGCTTTCCATCCATACGACATCGAGGCTGATTTGGGCTTTCCAAAGTGGGGGGTTCCCAAAGGAGAGATTTTTCCGAAAGTTCATCAAATCGAGTTTTCATCCATGACATGTCACCTGGCATTTGTTCCCCTCATACCCACGCACTGCTTCACCGTTCAAGTTCTTTCGGGCTTGAGTGGATGAAACCAACCTTCTCTACACATGCACTCAAAAAGGGGGCGCTGTTGGGCGTGGTATGCGCCTGACTGGAACCGTAAGCAGTGGGTTGGGTCGCGCACACATTTTCATGGCTCAACCTCATTACCAAGAACAATTCAAAACGTTACTTGGAGGGGCTGCATGGCCTGGAACACTCAATCTTGCCATTGAGGGGCAGGATTTGGTCAATTACATTGCATTGCGGAAAAAATCGGGCATCGATACTTTAGACGCCTCGGATGAAGACCGTTCCTCTGCATCACAAATCGATGTATCAATGCACGAGGCCCACCGAATTCGAGGCTTTTTGAGAGACGGAGTCTCTTTTGGAGGCGCTACCGCTTTTTCTGCATTACTTGAATCAGGTGGACAAACGACAGAATGTGCGATTCTCATCCCAGATTTGACTCGACATACAGATGTCGTAGAAGTCATTGCATGCGCTTTCTTGCGCGAAAAACTCTCACTTCAAGACGATGATATCGTTTCCATTCAGGTCAATTGACAGTTCGGTGTTTAACAATCGGTAATTCTCCGAGTTCCGCCCACTCTTGGTACAAGAGATTTTTCAACTCATGACGGGCACCTTGTCTCCATCTTTTCCTCATTGTTCTCTCAACTGCAGGCCCTGATGGTGGTGCGGTGAGAACTCTCCTCTTCTCATCACTCCTGTTCGGTAAAGGCATCAGATCCCAATCAACTCCCCAAAGTATGAGCCAGTCAGGAGGTGCGACACCAAAGTCACATTCGATTTCGGGATGTTCAATGGCACGTTTTACTTCTTCAGGTGCAATCTCTCCTATAGACAACCGATGCAATGCCATAGCAGTTCTTCGAACTTGATTCCAAAGGAAAGCCTCACCGACAATCTCGAAACCTATTGTCCTGCCTTCAACGACCCAAGGCGTACAGGAATGTATTGTGCGAATCGGATTTTTACCTTCTTCAAGTCGTGCAAAATTGGTTGCATTGTACGTTCCTTCAAACATTTTCAACCAATTTGTAAATTTTTCACCCGGATATTTCCAAAACTCAATTCCTTCAAGGCGGTAGCGATAGACTCTATAATTCGCCATTCTCGGATTCCATTGTTCATCGACTTCTTGAACATCGAGAAAAGCAATATCTTCTGGCAGCCTGTCATCCAGTGCTCGAACCATTTTCCGTGGTGTGAGCGCATTCCACAAATCTCTACTGATGTGAACTGTTCCTCCATTGAGACGAACATGAACTCCTGCATCGGTTCTGCTGGATAAGACGAGATTATGCTCATTTGCGGAACGATCAAGCCACTTGAGACTCCGAAAGACTCGAATTAATTCACCCTGAACTGTTTTGACATCAGGTTGAATTTGACTGCCATGGTATCCATCACCAAGATAGCCAATTCTGAAACCGAGACGAACGCTCTGGTCCGTCATGCAATCACCTCAATCTTCGCGTTGAAGCATTTCTATGGCGTCTTCAGGTGAATAACCAAGTCCACCAACAGACCAAATGAGTGCCTGCTTGAGCCAAGGTTGAACCATCGGATTTTGTTTCGAAGGGTCCATTACTTCAATGGCATCGACAATGTTTCTACTGGCAGTGAACAAGACCTCATCGACAGGGATGTCTTCAAGTTCGAGGCGGCGAGCATAGCGTTGGAATTCTTTCACAGCAACAGGTATACGGCGGCATTCAAGGGCAAATGTGGCAAAGTCGCCAATGTATTCCATGTTCTCTTCATCGAGTTGCATGGCTTTCTTGTAAGCCATCATGATTTTACCTCCAGGGATGACATCATCTTGGGCATCAGCGTTTTTCATGTTCGCAAACTCAGCAAACATGTGATGAACTTCGGCATTGGTTTTATTCGAACTCATCAAATCATCGAGTTCCGCAATAGCTCCGTCAAGGTCGCCGTTACGTAGTTTTTCAATTGGTCCTTGGAGTACTTTGTCATCGCTCATCGTATCGCCTCAATCTTTACGCGGTGGTATTCAGTTTTTGAAACACTCGTTGGTGTGTTTTCCAAATCAGTCTTCGTCGCCTGAAGCAACAATGGTGTCTTTCAAATCTTTAAGGAGGTTCGATTGACTGTGTTCCTTGTGCTTTTCGTTGAGAAGTGCCTTGGCACTTTCCCAGTTGCGAATGTTATACATGCAATGCTTAGGATCTGGACGGACAACTCGAATTGTCCGCTGATAGGTGAGCAATCCAATAACTGAGCGTAAAATTCCTTTACCAGCTTTTTCTGCGGTCGAATCACCTTCTTTCTCAGTTGTGCCAGGTATTGCGCCTGCAATTGCAGAGCCAGTGTTTTCCTCAACAATTCCAACACCTGAATCGGTGAGTATAGTTACGGTTGCAAAGCCAAGTAGTGTTCCAACAGGTGTGCGTTCAACCATCACTTCAGAAATACGGTCGAAGAGTATTCTTCGGTGAGAGCGAGAAAGTAAGAAACTGTGTTCAAAAATCACTGCATCCGATGTCACAGCATAGTGGAAACTTCGCTGATAATAGAAAGTTAAGGCCATGTAAATTCCGACATAGCCCAGTCCGAATATGACGTAGTTGTAGTTGTCAAGGGGGATGAAATCTCCAATAGGCTCATCCATGAAAAGGTCGGTAACCCAAAACAAAATGTCATCCAGTTGAATAAGAACTGGAGTGAGTGTAATGATAAGTAGTCCGATAGTAACCCACCGGCCAGATGTTGACACATTGACTAAACGGTTCATCCATGTGATGAAGAGCATAACAAAGACAAATCCAAACGGCCACTTTTCGCCGCCAGTTATGTCAATTATGGTCAATGCAACTTTCATGAAGCCACTTGAATCGTCAGAAGTGAGTTGATGTGCATTATCGAAGATAAAGTGAATTGCAAGGACTAAGATTCCAAGTAAATACATTCCCAAGAACGCAAAACCACTCGGTCGCTTTGTGAGCAGTACCTCTTCACCGCTGATAAGGCGAAAAGTCTTGGCTAAGCGGGCCTGTTCGGCTTCTTTTTTCGCCTCATCAGTCGTTTGAACGTCGTCTTTTACATCGTCTGCGGCATCGGATTCTTCGCTCATAGCAATCTCTCCTCTACCTTGTCTATCACTCCACGCACATAATACCTTGCACTCCGCATCATCATAATGACGTGAACCAAAAAATTGGTTTTACAATATTAGTGCAGCAAGCCCCATGAATGTTCTGCGTTTCCTCTTGCCCATTCATAATCAGTTTCTTTTCGCATACCAAACTCATCTTTAATTCTTAGATATTCCAATCTCAATGGGTATTCATTGTAAGTGAGATGGGATTTAATTCCGCCGCGAGTTGGTTGATTGAATGCCCAATGAGCTCGTTCAATAGCTTGGACTTTAAGTTCGATAGTAGTTCTTTCATTCCACATTTTAATCTCAAAAATAGGGAGTGGAGCACCAGGGGTTTGCCCATGTTCACCTTCAGTTAAATCTGATGCTAATTTTCGAACACGGACATTGCTAAAACGCTCAGAGCGGTTGTTGATAGGATCGTGAAAGAGGCCTCCTTGCGAAAGTCCAAGATGGCCAGTATCTCGACGCTTCCAAGGCCGATTGTCTCGAGCGCTAACTGTGAACGATACATGAGGTAGGAACCAGTCAATATAAGATCCATCATTGAGGTGAAGCATGCCCCAATACCATGGTACTGAGGGTGCTTGGACACAGACTTTTTGAAAATAAGCAGTGCCTGAAACTTCTTGGTCATCGAGCTTGCCGTTAACTCGAGTTCCATGCAAACGCAGGATGTCATAGCCCATGTTTGCAGCATAGGTTGCATTTGCTTGACGGGCTGTGGATAAGGCTGAATTCCAAGGAGTGAGTTCGAGATCAAATTTTTTCGGTACCATTGGATGTGATGCTTCTTCATCAGTGGTTAATTGTATCCAAAAGGAACTCAAATCACTCTTTAGTCCCATGGACAGATCTTCATCAAGCAGAGGCACAACTGCTCCTCCGCCTTTTCCAGTTTGACCTGATTTTTGTGGCCAACGTGAATGCGTATCTGGCAAGGAAATCATTCGACAAATCTGCTGAATGACCGGTTCATGCATCTGTTTACCATCAAACCACCAAGCACACACCATGCCATCTAAGGCCATCCCCCTTTCTTCATCAAATCCTGGTCGACCTGCGGGCGTCCATGGCATACCGTTCACTTCGACCAACGGATTGTCTTTTGTTGACCAGAGGACCATCAATTGCCGACCACTTGGACGACCTTCAGGGTCATCGAGCATGACGAGCCACCACCACCAATCCCATGTGAGATGGTGGAGAGGAGGTCGGTCCTGTAGAGACCACATCTTGGAAAGGTCTCCAGTGAATGCTTTCATTTCCGGCATTATTGAATCTCCTTACTTTTGAACAGAGCCCCACCAATAAACCAGAATATTGCTGCTTGGAAAAGCAAGACGAGTGTTGAAACAATCATTGCTGTAAAAGCAGAAAGTCCGAGGCCTGGTTTCGATGAAAAGAAGCCCAATGGTCCTGACCCTTCGAGTGACGTATCGAAATTCCAATTCGAGCCTCCACCTCCACCCCAGTTGCCCATAACAATAAACAAATCCAGATTAGGCCACACCAGCATTGCCGCAGCATCAATAATCATCAAAGCCCACCCAATAATTGAGAATCGAAGCAGTGTTGCATCTGGGGCTCCCATCGATAACAATGCCATTCCTAATTCCCATGCTGCAAAGGGTATAGCGAGGATGATTCCATATTTCCACAGCACTCCAAGTGCGTTAAAAAGCATCCCATACACGAGCGTTGCCATCATGGTTGCAAAGATGATTGCTAACCATACTCCTAAGTCAGCAAACCGGAAGAAACTGTCTCCAGAACCCGCAAAACCCGAAACTACAGCACCTAATATTCCCAGAACAATTACGTATGGCCAAACGATTCCGAGATAACCTAAAGTTCGATACAAAAAGACTTCAGAGCGAGCGATTGGTTTGGCGAGCATGAAGTGCATAGTTCCTGAATTCATTTCATCACGAATCAGTCCTGTGGCCATAAACAGCGGTAAAAATATACCAAGCAGGAGCACGAATCCAAGTTTTCCGATGGAGAGTACAAATGCGAGGTGAATCGCTTCTCTTGAATATGCATCTTCATCAGGATCTTCATCGACGCCTGAATCAGCTTCGATGTTTACATAGAGTTCACCGTCAGACATCCGATAGTATTCAACAATGATGTCGCATGGGATTCCGTTATCATTGGTATCTTTTTGCGATGCAGTCTTGTTTGAATCCATACAATCTCCATCATCATCATATCCAGTTGATTGCTCTCCGATGCGTACGGCAACATCCCAATCAAAACCGTCTTCATTGATGTACATTGACTTTGGATCTGGTTCAATCGGCGGATCAAATAATCCAGGGTGGGATTCACCGTCCCACGGGTCCGTTCCAAGTCGGATTTCCTGTCCTCTTGGATATCCATCGTTGTCATAATCTGTCGAATCTCCATCATTATCGATTGATTCAAACTCGGATGCCATTACATCGATGTAAATCAGGAATATGAGTGATAGAGCGGTAAATCCGACACCCAAGACGACCCAAGTCGATTTTTTTGTCCGATATTGACGGAGTGTGAATTCGATGATAGCCGATGCCTTTCGGTCCAGTGAGCGATAGATAGAATCTGGTTTTGTTGACATCAGATTCCTCCTCCAGAAGTCAGATATCCCAAAATCGATGCAAGGTCATCATCCGGATTATCGATCGTTTTCACTTTGTGATTATTTTCCACAATTATTTGAGGAAGTCGAGAATGTATCGCACCAAGGTTATGAGTCTGGATGGAAAGATTTTCGCCATCAGGGAATGAGATTCCAAAGACTTCATCAATATCGATGACATCTTTTGCCAATGCTTTGGGGTCTTCAGTTTGAATGGAAATTCGATGGGGGATTTTATCCAGTCGCTCCCGAATCGAATGGAGATTTCCGAGTGCGAGTAATCGACCTTGATGCAGGATAATAATTTGTTCAGTTATCCGCTCAATCTCTTGCAAGATATGGCTGCTAACCAGAACGGTTCGGCCCATTCTCCCGAGTTCTCGAATGACATTCATGATGGTTGTACGAGCGAGTGGGTCACAGCCTTGAAGGGGCTCATCGAGAATAATCAATTCGGGATCATTGACAAGTGCATGAGCAATTTTCACACGTTGACGCATGCCCTTGGAGTACTGACCTATTTTTTTGTGAGCAACATCGCTTAAACTAACGAACTCCAATACCCTGTTGGCTTCTGACTTTGCTTCATCTCGTGTGAGACCATTCAATCTTGCAAATGTAGAAACGAACTCATGCCCAGTCATCCAATCATACATCTTTTCATGTTCAGGCACAAATCCAACGCGTGCATAGGGCGCTGGATTTTTCCAGGGGTCAGTTCCAAACAGCTTGACGCTTCCCTGGCTTACTTTCAATTTACCCATGAGGAGATTAAACAGAGTTGATTTTCCTGCGCCATTCATTCCCAAAACGCCAGTGACTCCGCCGTTTAATGCTAAAGTGATGTTTGATAATGCAAAAATCCGGCCGTAACTTTTCGAAACATTCTCCAAGAGAATTGCAGGTGCGCTCACTTCAGGAACCCATTCCTTTGTTTGTGCTTTACCTTGTTGGTCAAAATCAGGAATCATTCACGTGTCACCTCCATCGAAGAAACACGCGTGCTCAAAACATACAATGCGATTCCGTTCATCGCTACGAGCGATGCCAGTGACCATGTCCATGAATATTGGTCATAGGTTGGTTGGGTTCCAATTATCGCTTGACCAACATGGGCTAAACAGTCGTATGGAGAGAGGAGATAGAGTATTTCACGGTCAAAAAGATTGGAGACAATGAAGGCTAACACTTTGGTTCCTAGAATAATTGAGAGCAAGGCAATACCTGGGAAAAACTTCCCCTTAGAAACACTGGACAAGGAGAGTCCAATACTGGTATAGGTGAAAATGAGCAGGAGTGCACTAAACACCGTTGCAAGGAACATAGGGAACGTGTCAATAATCCACGCCCAGCCTCTGCCCATGGTTGCTATTTCAGCGAAATAGTAGAGCGCTAATGTGACCAAAATGAGCAGCCCTTGAATCATAGCGACAGAAATGAATTTCATCCCGACATAATCAAATCGGGTAATTGGTCTTGAAAAGTAAAGTGCAGATGTTCCATGTTGTCGATCTTCTGAAATGACGCCTCCAACTAAAAGAGCAGCCACTACAGGGTAATAGAGCATATTACGTGGGAAGAAACCTAGAACGTGAGCGTAGAGGTTATCTCGACTCACTCCCCAAACAGAATGCAGTCCTGAATCACCAATAAGTCCGGATACCAATGTCATGCCAACATCGGATAACGAGGCGACAAAGACGACCAAGAGATACAACCGTATTGGAACACCCCACGGGCGATGACCTTTCTTGAAAACGCCAAGTAAATGGTGTCGGAGGATTGCCCAATTTCGCATCCACCGTGGATTGAGTTCACCGTTCCAAGGTTTGTATTGTTGTTTGAAAATGTGTCCATCTGCTTTCGGTTCCTGACTTGTGGTTTCGGTGAGGTCTTCATCCCCTTCTGTCGAACCCCATGCCGCCTCCAGACGAACTTTACCCGTCACAGGAGCTTCTGCTGCGAACTCAACAGATTGAGGAATGGAGGTTTCTTCATCATTCAAGCAGAACCACCACCCATGTGTTCAGGTGCATCGACCTTTCGAGCCTGAGCGGAAGATCCGAGTAAATCTTCACTGGATTTCACTTCGTATCCTAAGTTTTCCATTATGGAGAGGAATAAATCTTCCAAAGACGCCTCATATTCATGCATTCTACGGATTTGTGCTCCGACCTCAGCAGCGCAACCTAGGATGAGTGAGGTTGTATCCTCTTGCTCGTGAAGAATTCTCATGACGCGCCCTTCTCTGCGGACACTCATTCCTTTTGCAGTCATCGCCTCTTCCAATCGCGACGCACCGCCCCAAACATGGATCTCGATTTCTCGATCAAATGCTTTGAGGTCCTCTATGCGTCCTTGAGCAGCAAGTTTACCTTTGTGCAAGAGAATAAAGTTGTCACAAACCCGTTCAACATCATCCATCAAATGTGATGCCATCAACACGGAACGGTTACCTGATTGAACGGTGTTTGTCAACGTTTCAATCATGTAATCACGAGCAGCGATGTCAAGGCCGTTTGATGGTTCGTCCGCAATAATAAGTTCGGGGTCATGGATGAGAGCACAAGCAAGTTTCGTTGCTTGCTTCATTCCGGTTGAGTAACTCCCTATGTTTCGGTAGCGCTGTTCACCCAGCCCCACATATTGCAAGGTTTCATGTGCCCGGGCAAGAGCAATGGTTGGATTCATTCCAAGTAATTCCCCTGAATATCGCACTTGATGAATTGCTTCCATTTCCGGATTGAGTGCGTCATATTCAGGCATATAGCCAATACGTGAACGGATTTCATCACCTTGAGTGCGAATATCAAGGCCGAGTACAGTTCCTTCACCTTCTGTTGTTTGAATCAATCCGAGGATGGTTTTCAGGAAGGTCGATTTCCCGGCCCCATTCGGTCCGAGCAGGCCGGTTGCTCCTTGAGGAACGGAAAGGTTGAGTTTACTCAGTGCTACATGTGGACCGTATGATTTGGTCAAATTTGTAGTTTTGATGATAAGGTCGTCTTGCACTGAACTCCCCCTCAATTCCGAGAGGTCCAAGACGCTCCTTGAAGTACACCACGTTTTTGTGTAACTCCTCGAGTTTATTTTTCTTTCAATCCACCACGCGTTTTGACTGCCACACCTTTTTGGAAATGCTTCATGTCTCGGGATGTGCATTGAGATATTCCATGACCGATAAGTTCTCCTTTTTGGTTCACGAGCAGGCAACTTTCACCAGGTGAAATCCAACTGTCACAGCCGAGGATAAACCCATGGAATACATTTCGACCTTGTCGGACAAAGGGTTCCGCATCATCGTTAACAACAACCCAAGCCGGTCCTTTGGAGAGATAATTTTCAACGGCACTGTTGTCAAAACCGTTCGGCATAGGAATTTCTCGAAGAGCGTGGATATGCTTTGCTCCACCATCGGTTATTGACAAGCCACCATCGGTAAGACGCGGGCTTACGATGTGAGTTCCGTCGGCTAATAACGCATTTTTCACGCGTCCTAATCGATTGACAACGAATGTCGAATCGACCAAAAGAGTTTGCACATCTTTCGAGTCCATATTGAGCAGTAAGGTCATTTTGTCAGCAACATGGCGGCGTTGAAGGAATAGTTTTGCCTCATCCCGTTGTTCCTTTTCCATTGGCTCTGTATGTGTTTTCACATCTCCATTGCTTTGCAAAACTCCTGCTTGTTCAAGAGCAGTGATAGCGCGAGATTGGATGCCATCTCCGAGTAAATCAACCAGAATTATTCTACGTTCACCCATTCCATAGTGTTCAAGTTCCTCACGTATCGAAAGAGGATTTGGTCGACGTCGCCAAAGCCACTGAGGCCCGTCAATATGAGTGAATGGATTCAAGTCTTCAAGAGAATATGGGAGCAAGCCAATCGGTGTTTGAATCATCACTTCCAAACCCGGACAATGATGTTCTAATCGAACCATAAGGTCGCTTAAACGCTCTCTCCAAGGTCCAGATGAGCCGTAGGCAACCAAGACTTCTTGGGAGCCCTTTCCAGGATTGTTTTGAGGTTTCCAATGACTTTTCAAGGCTTTTTTTGCCGCATTAATGTGGGGGCGGACATGAGTATCTTCGCCGCCCCAAGGCTCTCCGCCCTTCCGTGGTGATTCTTGAGATTCAACAATCCAATTCCATGCATATTCCCATTTTCCTGCATCCTGGTCTCGGTCACGGGCTGCATCTCTGTCATCGAGAATAAGTTCATCTAAAAATTGGAGATCGAGTTTTTGGTTGTGAGGGCTTGTGGAAATCCACAGGAACGCTTCACGAAGTGCAGGATGTTGATGGCTTCGGCGCTCTGCTAATCGCCAAAGGGTTCCGTCACGAATTGCTTGCTTACAACGGTCGAGTTCGGATAATGTCACTTCAAGATTATAGCGTGCAAGTAACGCCGTTTTCTCATCCTTGGGCATTGCTCGAACCTCTTCAGGAGTGTGTGCGCAAACACATGGCATACGTTCAGGCCATTCAACCAGAGTCGCTATTTTCTGTGTGCCCCAAGGCGTTAACAAACGCCCATCACGAGCAAAAAGCGCGTAAGCAGCCGAATCAAACAAGTCTGCACCTAACGCAATCGACATCGGGAACAACATTGGATGTCCACATCCAAACATATGGACTGGTCGATTCGGCGGCAGATGAGGAAGAGATGCCAACATAATCTTGGCATAGTCCTTGTACATGTGTCGTTCCATAACGGGAACAATACCGCCAATCGGGTGGATTGCAAAATCAAATTCTCCCATTCCTTGAGCCGATTGGGTACGGAGATGTTTGAACAATCCACCTTGAATTGGGCCATTGAGCATAGTGTCACCAGCAGCAGCTAGGCTTGCAGGGGCGCGTTGAATCGTTTCTTGAACACATTGTGCGACTTGTTCTTCAGTCATGTCAGGACGTGAAAATACATCGAGCATCGTTGCGATATCAACGCCTATACTTTTCTGAAACTCGACAATTTCTTCGACTCCGACTTCTACATCTCCGTAAATGTAGGCTTGAAACGTTCCTGAATCAGTCATCACAACACCCGGGTAATCCAAGAGCGTGTGAACGCCTTCTTTTGTGGCAACTTCTTTGAGACCTTCATGCTTCCAGATGATGTATGAATTGGTAATCAATGCCCCGATGCCATATCTGTCCCACATTTCACGCGGCTCAATCGTTCGAATGTTTGGATTGATTACGGGCAACAAGGCTGGAGTTTCAAGAATGCCATGAGCCGTGTGTAGCCGCCCTAATCGCCCTCGTCCATCTCGAGAAACGATTTCAAAAAGCCCTTTGTCAGTCTCGCGACATGGAATCGGGTCATCTCGAGGCCCATCAGTCCATGCTCCCATAGTATCAACCCCTTCATCCGTGTCTTTCAAACCATCCATTCAAAGGATTCATCTTTACACAAATTCTACAGCACCATGGGCAAGAATAAATTCTCGTCCTAACTCATCAAACGTATCGAGTAAAGCAGAGGAAAATCGGATCCGGCAGATTTCTTCATCTGCCTCCAAGTCCGTTTTCACACCCTCGAGGGTTCCAGGAGCCGCTCCACATGAAAGGCAAGCACCGGTTAAATCCAGAACTAAATCCAGTTCAGAAGCATTGGATTCACCCCAATCAAGAGAAGAAACCGCAATGCCGCCACCGTGCCCATCAAGCGCTGCACGGACATCCCCTAAACGGGCAAGAAGTGCAGGCACAAACTCGTTGGTTCCTATCATGTTGAGGAGAGAAGTAGAACGAAGGCGTTGCTCTTCTACCGGGTCGGTTAACTCGTCAATTCGACGCTTTGCTTCAGTTGACATCGCTGCTTTTGCTTCGGCAGCATATTTGGCAACCAGTTCATCGTCGGTCATGCTCAACGCTCCCTCCTCTTCTTCTTGAATACTAGTATTCAGGTCGTGCAGTTCAGTGTATCTGTGTGGGGCATGATTACACCACTTGATAAAGGAGTTACGCGAGGGGTATATGGGTGAGGGTATGGTAGACGAAATCTTACGCGTCGAAAATCTCCATGTCCAAGTTGAAGGAACTCCAATTCTCAAAGGAGTAAACCTTACCATCAATCGAGGAGAGATTCACGCTGTAATGGGCCGAAACGGTGCTGGAAAGTCAACTTTAGCCAACGTGGTCATGGGTCATCCGGCCTATGAAATCACCGAGGGGCGCATCTTTTACCAAGGCCAACCTTTGGAAGAACTCGAAGTTTTTGAGCGAGCCAGAGCCGGTATGTTTCTGTCATTTCAATACCCTGCATCAATACCGGGGGTTCAAGTCGGAACTTTCCTCAAAAAATCTGTTGCATCTGTGCGTGAAGAGCCTCCAAAGGGCCGTGCTTTCCGTAAAGAATTAACAGCTGCTATGGAGCAATTATCGATGGATAAGAGTTTTCTTTCTCGTTATGTAAACGATGGATTCAGTGGGGGAGAAAAGAAGCGCCTTGAGATTTTGCAGATGCTTTTACTTCAGCCTCATCTTGCACTGCTTGATGAAACAGACTCTGGTTTAGACATCGATGCTCTGCGAATTGTCGCCCAAGGAATCAATGAAGTTGCTGTCAATTCGGGGTGCCTCATCATTACACACTATCAACGACTGCTTGATCTTGTCAAGCCCGACTTTGTTCACGCCATGATTGATGGTGTAATCGTTAAAACAGGTGGACCTGAACTCGCTCTTCGTCTCGAAGATAAAGGATATGAATGGCTTGATGTTGCTGCTTGAGGTGTGTAGATATGTCGGATGAAACGCAAGAACTCATTGGTGATTATCGCTATGGATTCCATGACCCTGAAAACTCGACCATTCGATTCGACAAAGGTCTTTCAGAACAAGTGGTCCGTGATATTTCGGAACTCAAAGATGAGCCGGAATGGATGACTGAAATCCGAGTCAAGGCTTTTCGACACTTTGCTGATAGAGTTATGCCAGAGTGGGGGAACTGTGACCTGCTTAACATGATTGATTTCGAGAATATCACTTATTTCTTGCGTTCTTCCGACAAGACTGAGAAATCTTGGGATGAAGTTCCAGACGATATCAAAAATACTTTTGACAGATTGGGAATTCCTGAAGCTGAGCAGAAATGGCTCGGTGGAGTTACCGCTCAGTATGAGTCGGAAGCCGTCTATCACTCGATACGTGAAGACCTCGAAGAACAAGGCGTTATTTTCTTGGATATGGATTCAGGTCTCAAGCAGTATCCTGAACTTGTCAAAAAATACTTCGGTACAGTCATTCCGCACAGTGATAACAAATTTTCTGCTCTCAATACCGCTGTTTGGTCCGGAGGCTCTTTCCTCTACATTCCAAAGGGTGTAAGTGTCGAGATGCCAGTTCAGGCATATTTCCGCATCAATGCGAAGAACATGGGTCAATTTGAACGAACACTCATCATCGCTGATGAAGGCAGTACTGTTCATTACGTTGAAGGCTGTACTGCGCCAAGTTATTCCACCGATTCATTGCATTCAGCAGTTGTTGAACTCATTGCAATGGAAGGTGCGAAGATTCGTTACTCGACCGTTCAAAATTGGTCAAGCAATGTCTACAACCTCGTTACCAAGCGTGCGGTTGCTCACAAAAACGCTACCGTTGAGTGGGTTGACGGAAACATTGGTTCGAAATTAACCATGAAATATCCATCGGTTCTTCTCAAAGGCGAAGGTGCCCATGCTGAAGTCATCTCAGTCGCCTATGCTGGAAAAGGACAACACCAAGACACAGGTGCGAAAGTTCACCACCTCGCCTCGAATACGACTTCGAACATTCTCTCAAAATCTATTTCGAAAGATGGAGGTCGATCTTCATACCGTGGGCTACTCCAAGTCACACCGAAGTCAACTGGATGCCGTTCAAAAGTTGTCTGCGACGCACTCATTCTCGATGAAGACTCGCGCTCAGACACCTATCCAACGATGGAAATTGGTAATTCAACATCGGATTTGGAGCATGAAGCGAGCGTATCCAAAGTATCCAGCGGGCAACTGTTCTACCTGATGAGTCGTGGATTTACCGAAGATGAAGCAATGGGCTTGATTGTCAATGGATTCTTTGAACCCTTTACCAGAGAACTCCCGATGGAATACGCCGTTGAATTGAATAAATTACTCGAATTGGAAATGGAGGGCTCCATTGGATGAACTATCAGCAGATGGCAATCCCACCTCGTTCAGAACATTTGTGGCGCTACACTCCTTGGCCTCGAATCCACCCTAGTTCTGTTGCGGATGTTCCGGATGCCGATGATGTGATTTTCACTCTTAACGGCGCCCACAACCTCGAGACAATACCGCATTCCAAAGATTCACATGACGATATCGCTCGGGCTTTTTTGCAATCAGCAGGTGGCTCATGCAACCGTTTAGTCATCACAGAAAGTTCCGAGCCGATTCATATCGATGCTCGAGCATCCGGTCATATTGCTGTTGGACACTTACACCTTGACGTGAAAGCATCTGGCATTGTTATCATTCATCTTTCGGGCGAGCCTGAATGGGTTGGTATTCACTTGACAGGTAAAGTCCATCCGAATACTCAACTTTCCTTCGGATTCATCAATGAACTTGATTCGAATACCAAATTCCTTCGTTGTGAAGATTGGACCGTTGAAAGAGACGCTGAACTTGAACATGCCACCCTTTCAATTGGTGGATTCCGTTGTAAATCCGACTTGAGAAGTACTCTCAACGGTACTGGTTCAACTATTCGTCAGTCCGTTACAGTCAATGCAGTAGGCTCTCGACATGACGATGAGCATGTCGAAATCCACCACCTTCACGGCCACACCAATTCCGATTTAGTCATGAATTCTGCTTGTTCAGGGAACAGTCACTTCATCGGAACCGGATTGCTTACCATCGCTGAAGGTGCCAATAAATCCGATGCGTCTCAAGTTTTCCGTAATCTCCTTCTTTCAGAAAAAGCGAGAGCAGAAGCAATACCTGAACTCGAAGTTCTCGCAGATGATGTGTCTGCTGCACATGGAGCTGCAAGCGCTCCGGTTGATCTCAATCAAATGCATTATTTGATGTCAAGAGGGCTAAATCCGGACGAATCCAAAGCCCTTATTGTCAACGGATTTTTACTCAATGCGTTTTCGAATATTTCAAATAAGTACCTTACAGAAGAAATGAGGACCAGGCTCACTGTTCACCTTGAATGTGAATTGAAGAGGTGAACAAAGTGGCAATACGTGATGATTTTCCAATCCTCAAGCGTGAAGTCAATGGATTTCCCTTGATTTATTTGGATAATGCTGCGACAACTCAGAAACCTCAGGTTGTCTTAGATGCGATGAATGACTACTATACCTCTTCCAATGCCAATGTCCACAGAGCAGTCCATACACTCGCTGGTGAAGCGACTGAAGGCTATGAGTCGTGCCGCCAACGATTGAAACATTGGTTCAATGCAGAACGCGCCGTTCTTACAAGTGGCACCACTGAAGCGATTAATTTGGTCGCTCATGCATGGGGTCGGGCAAACCTTGTCGAAGGTGATGTGATTGTTCTCACAGAAATGGAACACCATTCCGATATCGTGCCTTGGCAAATGTTAGCAGATGAACGTAAGGTTGAGTTGAGGTATGTTCCTGTTATGGAGGATTTCACCCTTGACATGGATGTATATGCTGCATCACTTGAGGGGGCGAAACTCGTTTGTGTTGTTCATACTTCCAATGTTTTAGGCGTTCGCAATCCATTAGAAGATATTATTCAATTGGCTCATTCAAACGGGGCATTGGTCTTGATTGATGCTGCTCAAGGCGTGCCTCATGAACGCATCGATTTCATAGATTCAGGTGCTGATTTCATGGCTTTTTCCGCTCACAAAATGTGCGGTCCAACTGGAATTGGAGCTCTGCTTGTCGATGCTGAAGTGTTTGAAACGATGCAGCCATTCATGGGTGGAGGAGATATGATCGAGACTGTTACGACCACAGGGTCAACCTATCAAACCAATGAACACAAATTCGAAGCAGGTACTCCTCGAATCGCTGAAGCTATTGGCTGGTGTGCTGCATTTGATTGGATGGCAGAACTTGATTTGGAAAAGGAGCATAAGAGGTTAATCGATATTGCACGTTGGGTCGCTGAACAATTACGAGAGATGAATATCCCTGTTTACGGCCGCCATGAGGAAAAAGACAGTGCAGTCGTTTCTTTTCTTCATCCCTCTATCCACAGCGAAGATTTAGCCCACCTGTTGGATTCTCGTGGATTTGCCGTTCGAACAGGCCACCATTGTGCACAACCTTTGCTCCATCGGCTTGGTATTAACGGAACGGTTCGCGCTTCGTTTTACTTGTATAATACCATGGAAGAGGCAGAGAATTTCGTTGCTCAACTCAAAGAAATCACGGAGAGGTTCGGATGACGTATCCAGAGGCCTTAACTGAATTAATCGAAGAATTTCAAGAAGTCGATGATAAAATGGAACGCCTTGAAATGGTCTTTGATATGGCTGATGAGGTTGTTCCTTTTCCTCATGACCAGTGGACCTCGCAAACCAAGGTTCAGGGCTGCCAATCTGAAGCCCATGTCCATGTTGATTTACAGGATGGCAAAGTTCTTTTGCTTTCAGGAGCAGATGCAAAACTCGTTCAAGGACTCATGGGGATTTTGACGCTTGCCATCAATGGCAGTGCTCCTGCCCAAGCCTTACTCTTATCACCCGATTTCGCTGAAGAGATGGGTGTTCTCAATTCACTCTCTCCAAGTCGTTCGAATGGTTTCAGAAATATGTTCGACAAAGTCATGGGAGAGATTCGCAATTTCGTATGAGGTGTTTGAATGGTGAAAAAAGAAGATGTGATGACGCAGTTGGATGAAGTTGAAGACCCTGAATTGGAATTATCCATCGTCGAACTTGGTCTTGTGTACGATGTCCGTTTTGAAACCAAAGATGAACTCCTTCATGCTGAAATCGATTTGACACTCACATCCCCAGGTTGTCCTGCTGCACCTGAAATTATGGCTGCAGCCCACCGGGCAGCGCTTCAAACTGAAGGTCTTGAAAGCGTCCATATCAATTTGGTTTGGGCGCCTCGCTGGGACCCGAAAATCCATGCAACAGAAGATGCTCGAATGGATATGGGTATTTGGGATTGATCAGCGTCGAACAACGATGGTGAGTAAATCTCCATCTTTGAGCAGATGGTCTAATCCAACCCGCTGCCAATCAAACTTTGCACTTGGGCCTTTGACACGTGCAAATCGAAACTTTCTCACGAAGTCTCTGTGCAGTTTGTTACAGATGTGCTGAACCGTAGAGTCATCCTTGACAATCAGAGGTTCTTCTAAATCTGCATCTTGGCCTTGTGGCTTCAAAAAGACTCTCATAAATCCAAGGTTGTCATAGATGAAATCCTTTAATTCATCAAGACCGATGTCCTTGAACGCAGAAATGCGCATGACTGGCCAATTCTCAGGAAGAGCCTTGCGTGAGCGAACGAGTTCTTCCTCGGTTGCAATATCGATTTTGTTGATGGCAATAACTGCTTTTTCATAGATTCTATTTTCTGCTAAGCAATCGACAATTTGCTCTGCTGTAGTGTCGTTTCGAAGTGTAACAATTGCCGAGGTATATCCAAAGGAGCGGATAATTTCACTCATTTCTTCATGACTGAGGTGCGTTTGTTCAACCGTTGTTCGAACATCGATTCCCCCTCGCTCAGTTCGCTTGATGAATACCGGAGGTTTGGTCTCATTGAGTCTTAAACCTGCATTGTGTAATTCACGATGCAGGACATTGAAGTGTGCATCTTGGAAAGGGTCGACGATATACAGTACCATATCTGCACTTCGAATAACATTGAGAATTTCCCTTCCTCTTCCTTTGCCTTCTGCGGCACCTTTGATGAGACCAGGTAAATCGAGAATCTGAATTTTAGCGCCACGGTGTTCCATAACTCCAGGAATACAGGTGAGCGTTGTAAATGCATAACCAGCAGCTTCAGAGTGGGCATCGGTAACTTTCGAAATTAAAGTTGATTTACCCACGGATGGAAAACCGACCAAAGCGACGGTAGCATCGCCTGATTTTTTTACTTCGAAGCCTTTTCCGCCACCACTTGCTTTGGAGTGCGCATGGGCCTTCTCTTCCTTAATTTTCAACTGTGCAATCTTTGCTTTGAGTTTCCCAATGTGGGCATTTGTGGCCTTGTTTTTTTGCGTCTTGTCAATTTCAGCGCGGATCAATTCGATCTGCTCCTTAATTGTCGCCATTACAAAGCCTCCATGTGCCTCGGGTGAACCGTTCTTCTTGAATGCTCTTCTCTTGAATCAGTAGATTGACTGCTTTCAAATCTTCATTACCTCGCCGATGACATCAAACGACACGGCCTTTTGGATTCAATCATGGGCATCGACATGGTTCTGCTTCTTGTTGATGAACCGTGTTTGAAACACCTTCTTCATCAATCATGGAAACAGCTTTACCAAGGTATGGAAAAGGGCTCATTCCGAGGCCAGAGGCCCGCATACGATTCAAGGCTAAAGCGTGCTTTTGATATTGATTGTGAAGCCGAAGTCCTCGATTGGATGGATTCGATAGATGGCGAGCATACAGGTTCAGTTCTTGAAGTTCTCAAATCGTTATCTGAAGGTTCTCAAGGTCTNCTTCACCTTATGGAGTGGGCAAGTCCTGGGGCATGGGAAGTGTGGGAAGGACGGGCTTTTCTCTATTTGGACGTGGCACTAAAAAGGACGGTTTCAAGCAGTGAAGATTTGTACGCTGAAGAGACTTGGACTCAACTCATCCAGCAACTTAACGGCATTCCTGAAGATGAATTTTCTGAATCAGTTTGCTTGGACTGGATGGATCGNCGCAAGGAACTTGGNGAAACACTCGACGAGAATGAAGACCCCAAAATCGTGCCAACTTTTGANGCACATGACCGTGCATCTCGAGCATTGGTCTATACGATTACCCTGTGTAACAGTAAACCTGAGCTTCTCGGTATTCTTGGAAGAGAACATTTGAAGGCGGACCTCTGGGGTCATGGACAGTGGAATCTTCGCCAGTATCTTCTTGATTAAACGAGGGGTTCAAAGACCACATCCGTAACGCACTACATGATGGGTGACGAGTTACCTTCTGAAGAGCCTGAAGAAAACATCGGTGATGCTGATGATTCTATTCCCGTTATTGAAGATGGAATGGAAACCCTTGACCTCGCTGACTCAGTCGAAGTTGAAGTGTTAGACCCGTTGGAAGAAGCACTCTTGCGGGCTGATAAAGCAGAAAAAGAAATTGCTTACAAAGACGCTGAAATACAAAATGTCAGAAANCGTCTGATGGCAGAGAAGGCAGAACTTGTTCAATACAGTGGTATGGGACTTGCTCGCCGTATGCTTACCGTTCTTGGTGATGTTGACCGAGCTTTGGATAACCTCGACAAAGAGGATTCATCTGCTGTAGCCCAAGGATTGCGATTGTTACGAAACAAGATGTGGCACGAACTGTCTGCTGATGGAGTAACGGCAATCGAGGCGAAGGACCAACCTTTTGACCCAGCGAAAATGGAAGCAATCACGACGATTCCTGCTTCTGATGCATATCCATCAGGCAATGTTGTTGATGTTCTCGAATCTGGCTATATGTACAAACAACGAGTTCTCTTAGCGGCTCGTGTTGTCGTTGCCTCTGAAGAATAATTACACAAGATTCTTGTGTGAAGAAGTTTTGATTGGNTCATGGTCAAGAAACTCGCCGGTAAGGCTGCTGGTGCTGCAGGAAATGCCGCAAAAAAAGCAGCGAAGTCAGCAGCCAACTCCGCAAAACGCCAAGTTATCGATGAAGTAACCAAGCCCGTCAAGGACGCTGCGAAAGAAAAACTCTCATCTGTCGCTACTGGGATTAAAGCAAAGGCTGAAGAAAAAGTGAACAAGATGGCTAAAGAACAGATGAAAAAGCAGGTCAAGAAAAAACTGTTTAGGAAATAATCATCCTGCATGGACTCCGGTTTCAAAGGTTGAAAGCCGGAATAAGGCATCGTTTTCTATGAGCCATTCAATGACCGCTTGCGGGATACTCGATTTGAGAACCTCTCGAACGGCCTCATCATCGTAGACAGTGGAAAGCATTTTTGCGGTTTGCCTCACTCTCCATCCTTCAAACTGTTCACGTTGTTGCATTTCAGGTTCAATGACTTCATAGCCGGCATCCCGATACAATTGAGCAGTTGGCCCATCAGTAGTCACAAGGATTCCATCGCCGTGAGTTTTGCGGGCATGCTCTACCCAATTTGGCGGGTCATTGATGTCATCAATGCCAACAATTTCTACAGCGATATTTGCACTCTGTGACCATGCTTCAATCATCGCTTTTCTTTCATCCGCAGTCCAAGGATTGGTTGGCTCCCATCCAGCCTGTTGAGAACCAATTGCGATGACCAACTGGTCATCATCTCCAACATGTTCGTAAGCAGATTTCACCAAGTACTCATGACCCATGTGAAAGGGTTGAAAGCGCCCCAGGACAATATATCTGGTCATGCATTCACCTCATGCGAAATAAGAATCAACATCGAGATCGGGAAGAGATAATCCAAATGATTTGAAACAGTCAATCATGCGTTTACATCCTTCAACCATTTCCTCGACTGGCGTTTCACCCATTGAACCAACTCTGAACATTTTACCCTTCAAATGGTCTTGAGCGCCAATGACTTGTGTATTGTAATCATCCTTGAGACGAGACCTCCAACTGTCATCGATGCCTTCAGGATAGAGAATTGCAGTCACTGTATTGCTGCGTTGACTTGAATCAGCGAGTAAATCAAATCCGAGGTCAGAAAACAGATTACGGACACCATTCGCCATGTGTTCACATCGTGACCATCTTGCCGAATTCGACTCTTCTTTCAACACCTCAAGAGCAGCACTCCATCCCATTGCTAAATTGATTGCAGGAGTCCATGGTGTTTGATCATCAGAGCCTTTTTTCAGTGCGGAGACTAAATCGAGGTAATAGTTCGGATTTGAGTCGCCTTGTTCTCGAATCGCATGTACTCGGTCAATAAAGTTAGAATTAATGGCGATAGCAGCAATACCCGATGGGCCCGCAGTGCATTTTTGTGCACCAACTACAACCGCTTCTGCTGCCCATTCTGTTGGATGAACTGGCATACCTCCAACCGAAGTAATTCCATCAAGGATAAACGAAGTCTTGTGTCGTGCGCACATCTCAGCAATGGCCGCGGCATCTTGAGTAATTCCAGTGCTCGTCTCATTATGGCAAATTAAAACAGATTCATAACATCCTCGTTCCAATTGTTGTTCGAGTTCATACAAATCAAACGCTCTTCCCCATTCGTATTTGAGGTGTTTTACATTACAGAATCGTTGGCAAATCTCTGCAACTCGTTCACCGAACTTACCATTGGTTGGCACCAATACTAAATCGTTCGAGCGAAACCTATTCGCAATCACCATTTCCATTGCAGCAGTACCACTGCCTGACACGACAACGACCTTGTAATCATCGTCTCCCGACCACGATTCAACACCGCGCACTGGCTGTGAGGGCGCCAAATTGAAAGCGTTCCTTAGACCAGAATTCAGTTGAGCCATAACATCGCGATATTCTGTTCCACGAGCTGTAATGACGGGAGTTCCAAGTGCATTCAGGCATGGTTGACCCATTCGCACCGGTCCAGGGACGAGGAAACAGTCTTGGCTGATGTCCATTGGTTGTTGCAATGCANGGAGGTTCTTCAACTGCATGGCNGATACNCCTNCTCCACTTGCGTTTTNAGGCATGTGTTCCGTGTCGNTGAACTCTTAGGGAAGTGCCTCTAGGGTTGGCCATGGTGCGTGTCGGTCTTGCTATGCTTCAAGGCGCTCGCCATGAACATGTACAAGCNCTTAGNGTGGCATCNAAACAACTCGGNTTGNATGTAGATATTGTAGAACTNCGTACCGGNNGTCAAGTGGATGACCGGCTTGATTGTCTNGTNTTNCCNGGTGGNGAATCGACTGCTATGCGTAAGGCAAGTCAAAGCGAGTCGCTTCTTTCCGCATTATTTTCTTGGATGGAGGAGCACCCCCAACGACCAGTCTTGGGAACTTGTGCGGGTGCCATTTTACTTGCAAACCCAGGTGATAACAATCGTTCTTTTCTCCGTGCGGAGATTTCGAGGAATGCTTGGGGTCGTCAACGTGATTCGTTTGAAGCCAATGTTTCTCTTTCTCTCGAAACGCCAGCAGGTAGTGAGTTTTCATCACATAAAGCATCTCGAGACCAATTCAACCACCAACCTCTTCCAGTGAGTGAGATTTCAGAAGTTGAACATGAAACTCTTTTCCCAGGTGTATTCATTCGCGCTCCTCGATTTGTCCAATCAAGTATCGATTGCACTCCAGTGGCTTTTTTGGGTGAAGAAATCGTTGGCGTTCTCGATGGTCAATGTCTCGCTTTGACTTTCCATCCTGAACTCACGAATGATTACCGATTCCATCGGTGGCTCCTTCATCAGTCATTATTGACAAATTAAGCCTAAAAACAAGCGAGAGGTTGAAACCTCAATGGTAACAGGGTTGTTTGAGTTCAATGACCGTGTCTTTGCCGATGGCAACTGAAATCCTTCCTGCTGAAGTAGGGGAGGCCGANGGATGTGTTCAATGTCAGCGAGGAAGTAAACTGGTTCTCTTCGTCACTGGAAAGTGTCACTGGGGCTGTGATTATTGTCCACTTTCAGAGAACAGAAGAGAATCTCCAGATATGTTTGCGAACGAACGCCGCTGCACTTCATGGGATGAAGTCATTGAAGAAGGCCATGCAATGCGAGCGACTGGTACTGGCATTACTGGAGGTGACCCAATGCTTGACATGGAGAAGTCATTGGAAGCAGTTCGTCAACTCAAAGCAGCTTTTGGCAAGGAACATCACATTCACTTGTATACTTCTATTCCCTTTNAAGTCAACAGAGCAATNGACTTTGGAGAAGCAGGTCTTGATGAAATTCGTTTCCANCTCTTGGATGGAACGTTGACCAAATATCTNCCAATNATTCAGGCATGTTCGGATGCAGGNATTACGGTAGGTATTGAACTACCATGTGAACCTGACAAGGAGGAGCAATTATTCGCTTTACTCGAAGCACTTCACGACTCTCCAGTAGATTTCCTCAACCTCAATGAATTAGAAATCACGGTCGGTAATCAAGAAAACATGGATGTGCGAGGATTCAATCTAAGCGGTGGAATTACCGCTGCAGCAGAGGGTTCTGCAGAACTGGCATTGCGTCTCAAAGAGGCAGCGAAAGAGTTGGATTTCCATCTCAAGTTTTGTTCTGCTCGCTACAAAGATGCAGGGCAACTCCGTGCTCGTTTCCGCCGGAGAGGGCAAGCAAACCTCCGCCCTTACGAAGTCTTGAGTGATGACGACACCATCTTGTTTGGTTCCATCCCAACATCTCTTGAACATGCATCGGAAGATGTTGCTGAATTACGAGAAGAATTTGGGGTTGCAGAGGGGTGGATTCGATACAATGCCGAACATCGACGAATTGAATTACCGCTCTCACTCGCAGAAGAACTCGCAGATGTTGTCGAGGTTCCAGTGCACCTTATCGAAGTGCATCCTACACACGACCGTCTTGAAGTGGGNCTCGTTCACTTGAACATCCACCGCTAACCTGTTTCAAGGGGATGCTTATATCGCCGTNACTTCACGACAGCATACCTTAGGGCTCGTGGTCTAGGGGTTATGACGTCGCCTTCACATGGCGAAGATCGCCGGTTCAATTCCGGCCGAGCCCACCAATTGTTTGCTCCGGAATTGCTCCAGCCAAGAA
>NHFA02000017.1 GCA_002170315.2 Euryarchaeota archaeon TMED99 | reverse complement strand
TTGCCAACAAGGACTTCAAGAAGCCATGAGTTGGTACTGGAATTCTCTATGCGGTGATTGAATGAAAGTAAGAATGGTTCAAGCTCCTGGGTTGTGCCGTTTTATTCTAGAACCGGAGGAACAGGACATACTTCAACCAACTGAAAAGGTGAGCCTTGGGTCTAGAACAACCGAAATTCAACTACCAAATCAAATTGATCTTGATACAATCCATCCAGATCACTTAGCGCTCTGTATCATGATGATTACCCATCCCTTTGTTGGGAAATCATTGACTTTCCCAAAATCAGTAAGCAAAAGATTTGGAGATCGACACAATCAAAGTGCATCGCGTTACAAAATTGGTCCAGTAGATGACTCATTGAGACCTTGGAGACCAGGGAAAAATGCGCGACCTGGGCTCGCGTTTAGTGGAGGAGTTGACTCAACTGCTGCATTAGCATTGATGCCGGCAAATACCGCTCCAATTTTCATGGACCGCCCACTTCGTAAGAAATCATTGTATGACAAGGACGCCGCGTTTAATTCGTGTCAAGAAGTTAAGCGATTAGGTTATGATATGCATATTGTAACTTGTGATTTAGAATATGTTCGTTCGCCAGTGGGTTTTCCTGTAGATGTAGCGAATTCAGTTCCAGCAGTGCTAATGGCAGAACACCTCAATCTCGATTGTATTGGATTTGGCACAATAATGGAATCGACATATGGAACTGGCCATAGGCGATACCGAGATTATCCAAATGGACATCACTATACTCACTGGGGTGGATTGTTTCGAGCAGCGGGTCTACCATTCATTTTGCCAGTTGCAGGTATCAGTGAAGTTGGAACTTCAATCATCTGTAATGAGGCACCAATCGGTTTTGTCGCACAATCGTGTATGCGTGGTACTTGGAAAAAACCTTGCTTGAATTGTTGGAAATGCTTTCGAAAGCAGTTGTTAGACAATGCCATTCTTGATAATCAACTTGACTCAGCATATCTCGATGACATTTTTAATAATAAAGAAGCATGTAGATTTTTAACTCGAATCCCAATAAAACATGAAAACATATTGACATGGTCCACTCATCGATTGAATTCAAACCATATTCTCTTTTCTCTCTTAAAAGACAGAGTCGAGGGAACCGAGAATGATTTGACCTGGCTTGGAAAATGGTATTCGCCTTCAATTGAACTCATTCCTGAAAAATACCGTTCGACCATCTGCGAAAAAATCCTACAATATCTTCCTGAAATGGACCAAAGTGATGAATCTAAACTCACCTCTTGGAGCATGCTCGACCTTATCGATTCGCCAAGTACTGTTCAAAAGTCGAAGTTATTGGTTGAAAAGATGAATGGAAGTCTTAAATCACGTTAACTAACCATTTGGCGAGCTGATTGGCTCCGTTTGGTTGATGCAAACTTTCACAGCGTTCTATCATGAGCCTTCTCACTTCAGGGTCCATCAATCTGTCAATGGCTACAGCGACTTTATCTTCACTCACTTCACGCAAAACAATCATTGCCCCTGCTTTTTCTGCGACCTCGGCTCGAGCCAGTTGATCATCCATTCCAGTGTTCATATTTGGAATGCATAGAGTTGGTAATGAGAATCGTATTGCTTCGTGGTAAGAGTTGTATCCTGCTGCCATTATGGTGAAGTCAAAAGCACGAAAATCAAGAGAATTCGGATATTCTGAAATTATTCGAACCCGCCCACCTATCGATGGGATTCGACTACCGATTAAGGATTCACCGAGTACGACATAAGCATTCTCATACTGTTCAAGAGTCTTCAAGCACGTACTGATATCTGACTGGATATCATTGATTTGGCCGGCACCCAATTGAAGATAAACCACCACTGCATCATGAGGAATTCCTAGCCTATCGCGAAGATCATTTCGAGGCCTCAATTCAATCTCATCGAGAAAAATTATTGGGTCGCTACGAATTATCGCTGGTTTGAAATCCATCACATCGCCATCATCGTAGGTTTCGCTAACACTATCCTTTGGATTTATGATGAATTGAAAGTGATTGATACTGTCAACAGGGATTTTTGTCCCACCTTTACGGAACGTTCCGCGACGCATCCATATTTTTTTCATTCCCGTATCATTTTGAATTGCGTTGAGCATCCCACGATAGGGAAACGCTCCATCAAAGATGAAGAGAGAGGGCCGATGGATTGTAAACACATTCGCTAACATTTCTTCAGTGAGCATGTTCCAAGTTGATGCATCCATGTTGTCAAATTTTTTCCGTCCAGGTATGTGATANGCTGCAAANCCTTCGCGCTTCAAGAGGTGGAGTGTTGGCATTGTCGTGAAGAAAATGATTTCAATTTCCGGGTCGAGCTTACGAACTCTTCGAGCGAGTGCCAACATTCGTGTGAAATGGCCAAAGCCCACTCCATTTGTAGGAAACATCACTATTGATTTTCTTAAATCACCNGACTGTACTGATTTCGTGCCATCGACNGGGTGAGATTTTCTTCCAAGTCGCTCAAGAACAATTGANATGAGAAGCCATGGGAAAGAAAACAGAAGCAGAGGGAAACGCCAAGGTTGTTCAATAGAACGGATAAGGTGGGTTCCAATTCGAAAAGACGAAGATTTACGAATTCGAACGAGTTCTCTCCGATATTTCTCATCACTGGACTCTTTGGAATGCAATGAGCCAAAAGAGGGGCTTTTTCCTTCGTCCATATTAACGGCAATGAAGGTAAGTTATTGAGTATTGCCAACCGAAACGGATNANAAATCAATAAGACTCGATTTGTCCTACCAACGGATTGATGAACCCGAGCCTTCAGCGTGGANATATGACTCTNGATGCTGTGTTTGGCAAATTTGCCGAGTTTACTGATTTAACCGTNGGAATCATTGGNCTCGGATATGTNGGCCTTCCAACCGCAATAGGTTTTCACGACGCAGGTTTCAATGTCTGGGGNGTTGATGTCTCTCAACGTACCGTTGACATGGTTCTAAAGGGCGAAAATCCAACCGGAGACCCNGATGTTGACGANATNGTNCCTGCTCCCGGCACTGAACGNTGGAACATAACGACCTCTTCTGCCGAAGCGGTTCCACATTGCGATGTCGTCTTAGTCACCGTCCCAACCCCAATTACTCACGACCTCAAACCCGACTTNTCCTATGTAGCAGGTGCAGGGCGAGACGTGTTTCAGGCCATTCCTAAAGGCTCTCGAACCATCGTCGTGCTCGAATCAACAGTGTATCCTGGAGTGACTGCACAAACGTGGATGCCCATCATCGAGGAACTCGGATTGAAGATTGGAGAAGATTTGGAAATCGCTTACTGTCCTGAACGTTTCAATCCCGGAGACCCAGCACACGGNGTNCGNCAAGTTGCNCGNGTCATNGGNTGCTCAAACCCCGANGNNGGTNNNGCNTTGGTNGCNTTGTACTCCAANGCTTGACNANNGAAGATGTCCGCTATGTNGGTAAACTCGAAGTGGCTGAGGCTGCGAAAGTTATCGAAAATGTTCAGCGCGACATCAACATTGCATTGGTCAACGAACTTGCTCGAATTTTCCCTGCTTTNGATGTCGATGTCGAAGATGTTCTCTCTGCAGCAGCGACCAAGTGGAATTTCCATCGCTACACACCTGGCGTTGGAGTAGGAGGCCACTGTATCCCAGTTGACCCNTATTACATGATTCAGCGAGCTGCTGATGTNGGGGTTCCTGCAGGTCTGATTACTGCTGCACGAGCCGTAAACCGTTCAATGCCAAGCCACGTTGCTGGTGTGTTGAGCGATTTGATGTGGAATGCTGGTGTTGCTGCAGGTGATGCCAAAGTCCTCCTGCTCGGTTGGTCATACAAGGCTGAAGTCGGTGATCCAAGAGAAACTCCAGCAGAACCTCTTGCTGAGACCTTGATGTCCAAAGGCATCACTGTTGGTGCATGGGATCCACATTTGGATGATGGAAGTTATCCTGAAGGTGTTGAAGTTATTTCTGATATTGGGGCTGCTNAAGGATACGATATGGCGGTTCTNGTCACTGCTCACAAAGCCTGTCTTGCTTTGGATTGGGCTTCATTAGCCAAGCAAATGCGCACGCCTTTGATTTACGATGGTCGTCGAGTTTTGGATTTAGATGAACTCAAATCCAGTGGCTGGAATGCCTTTGCAGTCGGTCGTCCAGTGTAATTACTGGGCATTGATGTAGGCAAGAACTTCGTGCAAGACTTGTGCCATAATGCGAATATTGTCTTGCGTTAAGTGCGGTTGAAGTGACAAGTCGCATGCAAATTCGATATTAGCAATGGTGTCGCCCAATTCTTCCTTGTGGGCTTCAACGTATTCCCATTGACGGTAATCTCGAGCATTTCGCTTAGCGCCAAAAATCTGCATTGGAATGCCTTCCATCTTCATCACGTCGATGAATAAATCAGCTTTTTCACGTGAAAGTCCAACCAAGTGAAATTGCATGGTNTCGCAGAAACTGTCAACTTGAGGNAATGGCATTGGAACTTCGATATTGTCATGGCCGCTAACGAGGCTGTGNAGAAGTTTCCAATTCTCAACGTGCACATTCTTGATGTGCTCTAAGCGCTCGATTTGTGGCGTCAACATAGCCGCAGTTACTTCTTGCATTCGCATGGAATATCCTGGGATTTGATTTTGAAGTCGGTCCATGATTTCGGCATCGAGATCGTAATGCTTGGTCCACAATCGCTCGTAAGAGCCAGCATACAGAGCGGCTTTTGCAGCGTGTTCATCATCATTGGTGATGAAAAGTCCACCTTCTCCCGCACTCATTCCTTTGGAAGACTGCGTCGAGAAACAACCGATTTCTCCGAAGGTTCCGAGTAATTGACCGTTCCATAAAGTCGCATAAGCATGGGCACAATCTTCAATGAAAATGAGGTTGTGTTTCTTGACAACCTCCATGACTGCATCCATGTCAGGAACGTGACCTCGCATGTAGGACATAAGCAGAACTTTGGCTCCAGTTTCCGTTGCTTTTCGGTCTAAGTCTTCCGCATCCATAGCCCATTCACGGTTACTCTCAACCAAGACGGGAACTGCACGAGCATGATGAATAACTGAAGGAACAGCATGGAAAGTAAAAGCATTGGTGAGAATTTTATCGCCGGGCTCAACACCAACTATGTTCAATGCGATATACATAGCAGAGCCGCAAGAATTGGTTCCAATCGTGTGTTTGACGCCCATGTATTTGGAGAAGTTCCGTTCCAGATTTGCCGTAAGAGATTGTTCTTTCTTTTTGGGTTGGTATCGATACATAACGCCAGCATTCATTGCAGAGACTGCGAGGTCAATTCCCTCTTGAGGAATTGGTTTGAAGGCCTTGTTATCAAAATCGACAATTGATTCTCCGCCGTCGATAACGAGCCTTCGCAAATTATGCTGCATCAAACCACCGAATTGAAGTCCGTATAAAAAACGCCTGCTTAAGCGCTGCGTCCTTCATCAAACATCTCTTGGAGACTGCCGTCTTGAAGCATTTCCAAAACAATATCTGAGCCACCAATAAGTTCNCCTTGAACAAATATTTGGGGCATAGTAGGGAAGTCAGACCAAGCGCAGACCGATGGAATTGCTCGAGGGTCAGTGAGAATNTTGACNGCNGCAAANGGTTCGCCAAATGACTGCATAGCTTGTGCTGCACGGTTTGAAAAACCACATTGTGGTTCATTCGGTGTTCCTTTCATAAACAGTACGAGGGCGTGTTCATCGACAATTGCTTGTAATTCTTCAGGTGTCCAATTCATATTCATCATTCCTTGTTTTTCTCGATTCGGCGGATATGGATTCCTTGTCCGCCGCCGTGAGGGTCAAACGCTGTATCCCCTGCAGTTTCTGCTTGAGCAGGTGTCATGCATTTGAGGTCGAGAGCGTGTATAGGGCGAGGTATGTGTTGCTTCATGACAGCAAGCACGAGTTTTTGGCGTTGCAAAGGGCGCATGCCATCAAACGATTCAGAGATGACACGAACGTGAAAATGGTCGCCAGATCGGTGTAAATCAATGACTTCGACATCAGCATCAGGAACCGCTTTGAGTACTTCTGCCTCAATCCACTCGGTTCCAACCATCGTCACGCCTCAACACTCGGTGGATGAGGTTGGCTTTGAACCTGCGCGTGAACATCCCATGTTTCAAGGAGCGACAACAGCAGCGATGTGCATGGAGGGGGCGCATGTGAAGAGCAACCGCCTCCCTCAAATGGGTCGAGATTCTGCTTGGCTTGCAGGTGCTGATTTAATCGCAGTTTTCCTTGCTTTGTTTGGCCAAGTTGTACTGACACGCGCACTTTGGACTGAATCATACGGGCTTTACATCATCGCATTGGACATCTTTGCAACGCTCTTTTTGGTTATAGATTTGGGATTGCCAACGCTGCTTGCTCGAGATGGAACGAATGCACCGCATCGAATTTGGCCATCCATTCTTCGAATTTACAATCTTCAATTCAAGGCTGCGATTCCTTTTGTATTGCTCGCTCTTCTTCTTGCTCCTTCAATCGATTCAAACTGGACCGAGCACNTCCCAGTTATGGCAATATGCGCCGTGATTGCTCTTGCCCACATCGCATCCTATGCACCGCGTTCAGGCCTTCGGGCAGCCGGCGANGCGCGNCGAGAAGCATGGACAAANGNCTTGGAACGAGCAATCACAACCGTTGCTTATCTGTCACTGTATGCTTTTGGAATTACAAGCGTAATAGGCTATGCGTCCGCTTTCCTCATAGGTGCACTTTCAGGCTTCTTACTCGCCCTATGGTGGGCGAAGCAAACGCTTCGCATCTATGAGGGGAGCGAAGGCGAACAAGGAGATTTAGGTGCTGATTGGATTGATAATCGCACCTTNATGATGCAAGCGCTCCCCTTTGCCATCACGCTAGGGGTACTCCCGTATGTTGTCCGAATTGAGAAATTCATCATTGGGCTGGAACTCGGCGTCGATTCTGCAGCTTTATTCCATGTCGCACAACTGGCCTGGCTTGCAGGATTGGTCGTTCCGCAAGCGTTGCGTGCTGCCCTTCTCCCCGTACTAGGAAAATCTCGTTTTTCTCCATCTCAGTTCAATCGTGAGATGAACGCATCGCTGGATATTTGTTTTGGTTTACTGCCTATCGGGGTATTTGCTGGTGCCCTCATCGTCACGGGTTTCTTGCCGTTCGCTTTCCCTTCACAATATACCGATGGGTCTCTTGGCGCATCAGCTGTTGATCTATTCATGGTGTTGCTCTTAGGGTGGTGCTTTACCTTGCTCGCNACGCCNACGTATACCGCNCTTCAAGCAGGTCCAAAGCCATGGAAGTTCACCTTCTTCATCAGCGTCGTTGTCGCTTTTGCAACCCTACTTGGTTTCATGCTCATCGGCTGGCAAGCCCCGTTTGGTGAACGCCAAGGGTTGTATGCTGCGGCCCTTGCATCAACGCTTTCGGCAGCCTTTGCACTCCTACTTTCAATTCATCTCAGCGGTTCATGGGATTTCTTTTTCAAGCGTTCAAACGAATGGTTCTTTGCCGTTCTCTGCATGACAATCACGTGTTACGGGCTTTCGACCAAATCATGGTTATCTCTGGCNGGAGTTCTGTTGTTCCTGTTTATTCCACAAGCCCTTCAAGCAGTTGGTTCCAGCGTTGAACAAAAACCTCTTCAGAAAAGTTCTGAGGCAGAGTAAAGCCTTCATCCCAGCGGTGTTGTAAAGCTTGTTCACACGCATCAGCAAGTAAGGTTGCATCATAGGAATCAACGATACACTTTTCTGGCAAATACGTGGCTACATCACCTATATTGACCGAAACTACAGGCGTTCCACAGGCAATAGACTCACGCGCCACNAACGGNCCTGATTCACGTTTTGAGGTGATGAGNGTTAGATTCGCCACCAACATTCTGTCCCAGACAATTGAACGTGGTTGGAGTTTGAGCGTGGTCATGCCAATAATCCATCCGCGCTGCTCGAGAATTTCGCCGGTTTGCAGCGCCAGGAAGTGATTCTTTTCAGGACGACGTGGGTCGGATGGGAACAAAATATCGATTCGATCCTTTCTCCATCTCCCTTTCCATGGCTTGAGTGGAGTGAGCCATTCCTCTTCAACAGCACAATGACAAGGGATTGTGACGAGTTTCTGCTCATCGATATCGATGCTTTGGGCAACTTCATGCAATCGTTGTGAAACGACGACTAATTTCTGAGGTAATTGCGCCAAATGACGAGTTATTTTAGAAAGCGATGAGTGGTTGATGCCGACATCAAAATCATAGCCATGAACAACCCCTGTCCAAGGAATGTTCATTCGCTTTGACAGAGATTCTGCTAATACGGCGACTGGCCAAAGCGTGTGACAGATGATAATTTCAGGTTTCCAATCACCGAGCCATGCTTCGACTTTTTTTGTTTTTCTTCGCAGGCTTCGGGCTGTGAAATTTGGCCACGGGTGCTCGGGTAANGCGGTGAAACGGGGTGCAAAAACATCGACACCACCGTGTTTNAACTCCTTGGGTGCACGTGCAGTGCCTGTCAATGTCGACCGTCGTGCTTCTTGATACCGCAACATCCGGGGCAGTGGATTGATGACTCGAATGTCATGCCCGTCTTTTTTTAATGCCTGAACATGGTCGGCTACGAAGGTACCACGAGCCACATTATCTGGTAAAGGATAGAGCAAAGAAACCACGAGGATTTTCATTTCATCCACTCTGTTCATTGTTGAAGAGCAGCATGTATGACTTCAAGATTTTCTTGAATGCTTGCTTTGTCATTAAACAATCCAGATCCAACGACACAATTACTTACGCCCCAGTCTCGAAGCATAGCAATATTGTGTGCTTTTACGCCACCGTCAATTTGAATTTGAACCGGACGGCCTCCGGCCGCAACTTGAGCATCAATGGCCTCTTTTAGACGGCGAATTTTACCTTCAACTGTCGGAATAAACGACTGGCCGCCGAAACCAGGATTGACACTCATAATCAAAACTAAATCCAATTCGGGTAAGACTTCGAGTGCAGCATCGATGGGTGTTCCTGGATTAAGGACAACGCCAGCTCCAACGCCCGCCTCTCGCAGAGCAGTGACCATTCGATGTAAATGAGTGACAGCCTCGACATGGACTGAAATATGATTGCAACCAGCATCGATGTAATCTTGGAAACAACTTTCTACATTTGAAATCATCAAATGNGCGTCAAAAAATGGCCCATCGCCAAGCGCTTTACGAAGTGACTTAATCACNGGCGGACCGAAGGTGAGGTTGGGTACATAATTTCCGTCCATCACATCAAGATGAAGCCAGTCTAATCCGCAGTCAACTGCTTTCTGGCAAGACTGAGCAAGGTCNGCAAGGTCTGCGGTAAGGACGCTAGGTGCGATAATCATAACTCTCCCCATTGAGGCCAACCCAACCGTTGNCATGAGCGTTTCGTTTTTTTTCGTCAATCAATTCCGTACAAACCCTCATAATGTGCTTGCTTGAGGAGTTGATGGTGCGCCAATGGGTGAAGTACGAGCAGTAACAGACGGAGAATTTGAATCTACAGTCAACGGGAACGGTTGGGTCTTAGTCGATTTTTGGGCGCCATGGTGCGGTCCATGCAAGGCTATTGCTCCAGTTCTCGAACAAGTCGCAGGTGAGCGGGAATTGCTTGTTGCGAAAGTCGATACCGACTCCAATCCAATGAATGCCGGCCGTCTTGGTGTCCGAGGCATTCCAGCTCTTTTCCTGTTCAATGAAGGAAAACTCGTCAGTCAAAAAAGCGGTGCAATGCCAAAGCCGCAATTGCTCAAATGGATTGACGACCACATGACCGCTGATGATTTCTAATCATTCCAAGCGTTTCTTNCTGTTTTCTTTTTGACTACCTACATCGCGTAGTAGTCTTTCTCGCAACGCTTCATGCAACCACATTCCTTCATCGAGTTCGAGCAGTAATCCGTGCTTCATCAAATTCTCAGGCGGTGTGCCTTCCCATTGAACTGCCTTGGCAAGCCTTTCCCATGGAATGGGCTTTTCCGAAACAGCGAGTGTCGAAAGCAACTCATATTCTTCACTCGGTAAAGCAGTTAANATTTCNTCATCGAGGAATCTCANCCAATCTTCATGCGTTGCNTGACCGTATAATTCAAGCAACTCAAGTGCCAGNGGGTGGCCGCCTGTTGCAGCATGGACTTTATCGATNCCAACNGAGGGNTTATTNTCCAANTGACTCAACCAATTTTTGGTATCTTCAAGACTCAATCCACTCAGAGGCATTTCGNTCACAACGCCTCGCGTGTGAACATCTCTACGGTCATAGATGCGAAGTGTTGTACGAGAAATAAACAATAATCGGAGCGGTGCTTTCAGAGAAATTTGCAAGAGTGCACCGAGTAAATCTTTTGCATTTTCTTCCATATGGTGGACGTCATCTAAAACGATGAGCCAGTAAGGCGGTGGCCCTCCAGCTTCGTTTTTGTAGCGTTCACGAATTGTTCGTGCATCGGTGAGATAGGAAAGTAATCTGCGCCTCCAAGCATCGACATTAACGCTTCCGCCAGGTGTCAAAGGCAGCGTCTCAATGAGATTGTAAGGGTCGTGAGATTCATCAATTCCAAATCGGTGAAGTAAACTTGTTGCCAATCCGAGAGATCTGTCCCACGGCTGGCATGGGTACCAACATATCGACAAATGAGGGTCATCTTCAATTCGCTGTTCAAGCCAATGAGCCACTAAAGTGGATTTGCCAATTCCAGCAATACCGTGGACAACAGCACATGGTTTACGCTCATCAAACCAATCGTGAAGTGCTTGCAACTCCTTCGTTCGTCCATGAACTGGGCGAGTGATAGGTGGCTTGTTGTGATAGGTTGCATGAGCGCCAGTCATCGGGGTAAGCCGACCCGGTTCAGGGATATTTGAATCGTTTTTTTTACTGATAGCCCCAAATCGGATGTCGCCAAAAGTGAGTACGCCTTCATGTTGGGCGTGCATTAAGACTTGCAGTAAGGTGATATCAGCCGCCAATCGTTCAGGAGCCTCACATGCTTCAATTTCTAACAATTCGCCTTCATTATTTCGAAGTAAGACCTTGGTAGCACCTAATTCTCGCGTCAACTTTTGGGCCGAATCTTGACCGAGTTGGGTGAGTTGCCATGTTTTTTGTCGACGTTCTTCACCTCGGACAGAACGTGTGTGTTCGGTGACCATTTGTTCACGGAGCAATGAGCGCATAGCTCTGCTCACATTTGGCGGATGTTGAGCGCATGCTTCGGCAATACCTGGTCGAGTAAGTTCCGGCCCGACCACATAGCGGTCGGATTGCTCGATATGTTCGACCAAGTGCAGCAATACGCGGTCTTGAACCGCAACATTGACCTTTGGTAAACCTGCGCTCATACCTCTGCTAAGGTGCGTTCTATCTCAATGCTTTCGTTGAAATGGGCCATCCAAAAAAGGCAATCTTTCAAGGGGTTAGAAATTTCTCTGCCTTTTTTGTTTGCACATGTAGACCATAACCCCTTTTAGGTATGAACGCTCCCGATATCATGGATTCTGCGCGCAGAGGCATATTCTTGGTTCTCCTGATGCTTTTCATGGTCTTGGCACCATTGGCAAACGCTGCCGATTCAGACGGTGACGGCATTGACGATTCGGTTGATGATTGCCGGTTCGCAGCAGGTACTTCCACCCTCGACAGAAACGGGTGTCCTGACGCTGATGGCGATGGGACTTCTGACATAAATGATGGCTGGTCCGCAGGCAACCCAAACTTCCAAAATGAATACACTACTTCTTCGAATTCAGAGTATAATGATATCGAATATTCACCCGATGGAGAATTCATTGTCACCGCATCTGATGATGGTTTTGTGCGTAAGTGGAATGCTTCAACTCACGTCAATGTCAAGTCTGTACTCGGTTCTCCCGGTAACGATGACATAACATCAGTTGCGTATTCGCCTGACGGAATGTATGTTGCTGCAGGTTTGGATGACGATGATGATTCAGTTCATATCTACTACGCAAACAATCTTACTTCTGTTTACGGCGCTATCAGCGCAAATGTTGGCAGTGGGGATCTGATTAACGATGTTGAATTCTCACCAGACAGTGATTTACTCGCCGTCTCAATCGGGCGTTCTGGAAACAGTGGCACGAATGGACGCGTTTTGTTTGTAGACGTTTCAGACGGGTCGGTCCTCAGTCAATTTTTGAACCCGAATAACGAAGATCGCTTCTACGATTCGGAATTTTCACCGGATGGTGAACTCATTGTACTTGCTGGAAATGGAGATTTCTATATCTCCAATGTATCCTCTGGTGCTACTGTTTACAGTATTACGAACCCTCCTGAATCGGTCAATGCAATCGCATGGTCTCCTGATGGCAACTACATTGCTATGTGTGGCGGCTGGGAAGGAGGCGGAGCCAGTTTTGATATGTATCAGTTCACGGGCAGTACCTGGTCTCGGATTTGGGAAAAAGGCACCACGACTTCATGCGCCTCAACAGATTTCTCACATGACGGCTCTCAAGTTGCTGCTGGAATGTACTGGTATGGTTCCGATGGTAATGTTGCTAAGGTCTACGATACAGATTCAGGTGTTCTTATTGACACATTCAACGGCCCTCAATACAACGGTTGCTCTTCGGGGCAGAACTACGGAAACTGTGGAGAAATTCTCGGAATTGCTTGGAGTCCGGACAGTTCTCACATCGTAACTGCACACAGCAGGAACGATGAGGGAGTTTACTATTGGTTCGCTGACATCGATGAAGATAACGATGGCTACAATACGACCGATCAAGGCGATGGTGTAATGGATGCATTCCCGAGTGAAGGTTCGCAATGGAACGATACCGACAACGATGGCTACGGAGACAACCCTGCACCAGCATTCCAACCAGATGCTTGTATTACCACTGCTGGAACATCAACTCAAGACCGATTCGGTTGCCCTGATACAGATAGCGATGGCTGGTCGGATGAAGGCGATTTGTACCCTGTAGACCCTCTGCAATGGGCAGATTCTGATGGTGATGGTTACGGAGACAATTACTACTATGATATCAACGGCGCACAACTGCATATGAATCAATCCGGTGATGCATTCCCGAATGACGCTACGCAATGGAACGATACAGATGGTGACGACCGAGGCGATAATTACGAAAATGCTTCTTGGGATAATTTCCGCTCTCCTGAATGGCCTGGGATGCTTCTATCCGTAGCCACGAATGTCGATGTATTCCCTCTTGACCGAACGCAGTGGGCAGATTCTGATGGCGACTGGGTTGGCGATGAGCAAATGAGCGACCGAGCCGATGGCTGCCCTACGATTTGGGGTAATTCTCTCTACGACCGCCTCGGTTGTGTCGACACTGATGGCGACGGTTGGTCGGACCCAGATGCGGGTTGGCCAGCCACGACCGATTGCTATGGGGCAGACGCATTCCCAACAGATCCTACTCAATGGTGCGATGAAGATAACGATGGCTATGGTAGTAATCAAACCGGCAATAACGCTGATGAATGTCCGAACCAAGCTGGAACATCCTCCGAGGACCGAATAGGCTGTGCTGACCGAGACGGTGATGGATACTCCAATGCAGGCGATCCTTTCCCCGACGACAGTACACAGTGGGCTGACCGAGATGGTGATAACCGTGGTGACAATCCAAACGGCACCAATGCAGACATATTCCCTGACGATGCATCGCAGTGGAAAGACACTGACGGTGATGGCTACGGTGATAATCAAGGCGGATTTAACGGCGATGCGTTCCCATATGATGCAAATCAGTGGGACGATACCGATGGCGATGGCTACGGTGACAATTTCATTGACGAAGACGGCGACGGCGTTTCTGAAGGCTCTTCAGACGTTTGTCCACTCGTATCCGGAAATTCAAATGATCCAAC
The DNA here is from genome assembly GCA_002170315.2 of Euryarchaeota archaeon TMED99. Classification (GTDB taxonomy): domain Archaea; phylum Thermoplasmatota; class Poseidoniia; order Poseidoniales; family Poseidoniaceae; genus MGIIa-L1. The sequence continues at coordinate 15,040 of NHFA02000017.1, read as the reverse complement.
TACACGAGGATGCACAGATTCCGATAGTGATGGATATGTCGACCCCGTTGACGAATTCCCTACCGACCCATTCCAATGGGCTGATTCAGATGGTGATGGTTTCGGTGACAACACCGCAGTTCCGAGCGGAGATGACTGTGTTGATGTCTACGGCAAATCATACGAGAACAACCGCCATGGATGCCCGGATGCCGATTTTGACGGTTGGGCTGATGTCGATGACGCCTTCCCAAATGACACACTTCAGTGGAAGGATACCGACGGTGACGGCTGGGGCGACAATTACGCTTGGTACAACGAAACCATGCAAGACCTCGATAACCCAGGTGAGTCCTTCATTATCCGTAATCAAACAGGTGATGCTTTCCCAACCATTGTTGACCAGTGGTCTGACATGGACGGGGATGGATGGGGTGATAACCAAACCAGTTTCTATCAACCTGATGCTTTCCCATTCGAACCTTCACAATGGAACGACTTTGATGGTGACGGCTATGGCGATAACAGCGTCTATGACCCCGATGGTGATGACGGTCCATTCGGTCCAGAAAGTGCTTTCCAACCCGATGCTTGCCGCAAAGAATACGGTGAATCGAACCTCGAAGAATACGGTTGTCCAGACAGTGATGCCGATGGCCGTGCAGATTTGTATGACCCGTGCCCATGGGATCCAGCAGTTACCAACGGTGTGCTCACTGGACCAAATGCCGTAACCTGTACCATCACCTCTGATCCAAATCTTGAATCTGACGGTGAAGACGGAGGACTTGGATTCGGCTCGACCTCAACCACCACTCTCGTTATGGGTGGCTCAATTGTCTTTTTACTCGCTCTGATATTTGTTGCACAACTCGCAAAGTCTTCTTCCAAGCGAAAGAATGCTGCTGGACGGACTCAAGAGCGTCAAATTGACCTTGCCTCCTCTGAAGAAGAAGAGCGTCGTCTCGCATGGATTAGCCATTATGTGGCAGCAGGCCAATTCGATGAGGCACGAGCGCTTGGTTGGACAGAAGAGCAAGCTACGCCTCAATGGAAGCAGTATGAAATGCAGCAGCAGGCCGCTGAAGAGGCCTCGGTTCCGACAATGTTTGACTTGAATCAACTTTGAACACGGTTCTGCTTACGCATAGTATGCACCGCTGACCTTTCAAGTAATGAGCGCTACTGATGGTCCATGGCCGGCGATACGCGTAGCACCGTTGCTCTTTTCGCGTCGCTGTTGCTGCTTTCGTCCTTGCCACTTTTTGCCATTGCAGAAACCAGCGACGTCGTCTTTTCAATCGAAGAAGAACCACAAGCAAACCAGTGGTATGAAGCCGAGGACATCTTACAAATTACAGCTATGTTCACCAATACGGGTTCACAAACTTCGATTGAGAATGACCCATCATGCGGCTCAGTTTTACAGGTATCTGACGCCCAAGGTACGCTCATTATCGATGAATCATCCTCTTGCCGGGGTCAAACTCAGAGTATTGATTTGGCCGAAGGTGAAACGTATTCTTTTGAACCATTAACTTGGAACCTTCAAGATGAGGCTGGAGAATTTGTAGAGCCCGGAATCTATACTGTTTCCGCATTCCATTCTGCGACTCAATCGGTTGCCTCCAAAACGATTCAAGTCCAAACGCCTGTAGAAGTCTCAGGTGAACTTGAACTCCTTCTTGATCTCACGACTCGATTAAATGAGATTCAACAAGAGGAAGAAGTAATCCTCGGTGTAACGCTCAGAAACCCAACAAGCGAATCGATTCCTCTCCCTCTCAGCGATGGCTGTTTGGTCAAATTAGACGTGAACGAAGTCTCTTCTCTCAACATGCCTTGCTTTGCAGGTTTCCAATCACTGGAGCCCTATGAACAAACTTTACTCGGCCATGTTTTGTTTGAAGACGCCTCTTTAGTTCAGGGCTTGAATACAATTCAGGCAAGTCTACCTACCCAACTCTTGTCGAATGCTCTTTCCTTTACTTTCGAAGATTCGACATTGATTGACACTTCACTTCAAGACATTCTTGTCACTGAAGTTCTTCATGAAGAAAGTGAAACAAATTTGTATTCGCAAGGCGATATCTTTCGTTCAAGCATACTGATGTCGAATGATGGACAAGATACAGTTTCTCTCAAGTTTACTGATTCGTGTCGCGCTGAAATGTGGATTGTTGACGAGGCCGGAGACATCATGTTTGACAGCCGGATGTTGAAGAATTGTAATGCACTTGAACTCGATTACATCCTTGACGAAAATGAACAAGTTCAATTCACTTTACCAGATTGGACTTTTACCGACCTTGAAGGGTGTGAAGTCGCATCTGGAGATTACACGATGGTTGCAGAAATACCCGAATTCCACTTGTCAAGTATTCAGACAATTCATTATGAAAAAGTCACTTCCACTCTCTGCAAGAATCCTCTCTCAGTTGAAATGATACCAGAAATCACTTCGATTGAAGGCGGTTTTGATTTGGTTCTCGAAGTCTCCCCTCTCAACGATGAGGTCGATCTGCGATGGATTGGTCCTTGTGCAGTTATGATAACTATCATTGATTTATCAACCATTGAAGAGGTTCACTCTCAAGCTTTGATGTGTGATTCTTACGATGGCCGACATTTTGTTCTTCCTTCTGATGACAATGCAGCCCCTCTTCAACTCCAAGTTGGTTCAGTTGACATGCTCGATATGGAATTCCAACCGCTGCCTGATGGAGAATACCAAATGGTCCTCAGCCTGGAAACCAACCCCCAAACTCGTGCCGGATTTGTCTTTTCATGGCCAATTGCTGATGAAGAGACTCCAATGGAGCAATCTGTAGAAGTGGTCGTTGAACAACAATCACGCTTGCTCAGCGGAACTTGGTCTGGATTACAAACTGAAATGGGAACATGTTGGATGTTTGAATCTCCTGATGAAGGACAACTTCTCCTTTCAAGTGCAATTTTAGGACAATGGGTGCCACAACAAGGGTGGAGCGGAACTTACGAAGTTGTCGACTCTCCAGCAGCACGTGCTTGTGCAAATTTCCAAGCCCCTTCATTCCAAGTCCGTTCAATTGAGGCTGAAACGCCTATCGAAGTCACGACCCCTCCTGCTGACATTGCAGAAAAAGAGGCTACAGTCACTCCTCAAGAGCAGGTTGTTTCCTTGGCCCCATCGGTTCTTGTCGTGGTCACGACCGGTTCAATTCTTTCGCTTTTGGTTACACTGGTATTCAGTAATGAATCTCTACGAATCCCTTCTACAGCAGCAGGATTGTGGTTCCTCGGCCTTCTCGGTCGTACGCATGAAACGACCGATGGAAGATATCAGCGTGGGCGTCTTATGGGGTACTTAACCGCTAATCCAGGATGCCACTTCCGAGCGCTTATGGCAGCACTGGACATGAGTAATGGGCAAATAACTCACCACCTGCGTATTCTTGAAGCAGAAGAGGCTATTTGGCGAAGAAAGGATGGACGTTTAGTTCGTTATTACCCACTGACAAATTCACTTTATCCTAGTATGGCTGAAGATGATTTACCCGTACCTCCACTTTCCCCAGATCCAAACAGTCTGCAGGGTAAAATCCTCACGCTCCTCGACCGCGACGGTCCTTTAGGAGAATTCCCAACCCAAGCCGAATTAGCAGTCCGTCTTGAAAAGAGTCAACAATTGGTTTCCCACCATTTGCGAACACTGCAAAAGTTTGGCTTGGTTGAGAAAAGGAAAATGGGTCTTAAGAACCGTTACAAACTCACCAGAGAAGCAATTTTCCTGCTCGAAACGAATACTGATTTCACTCGTGAAGATTGACCTCGCGTTGAATTCCTTGGTGTTCAATAGCCCATTCGAGTTCTGTCCAACCCTGTTTTTCTGCGAGTTCATAGACTTCTTTTCGGTCGTATCCATCGTCGAAAAGAACGCCGACAACGCCACCGGCACCAGCGCCCATTACTTTCCAGGCCATGATAGAATAACCAAGCTGTAACGGCTTGAGATATCTCTCAAACGGAGCGTTAAATTCCCTTCCAAGCATATTTACACTCCAACACCCTCTGTACATACTGAGTGCAAATCCAGCTTTGTCTTCATGCTCAATTGCCTCAAGCATCTCTCCCGTTATGTGCCGGATACGGTGTAAACCCTCTCGCACTGTTTCGTCGCCCATTTCGAATTTCTCCCAAACTCCTTCATGCAGGTCTCCCGAAACATGAGTGATGCCGCTGTCGAACAGAACGAGATTCCTTTCAATCCATGAAAGAAATTCTGGTGATGGGTTCAGTGGAGTGGAGGTGACCGAATCGCCTTCGAAAACAAGATGTTGCATTCCCCCCATAGCACTTGCCCATTGATCTTGCCGGCCACCGGTATTGCCGAGTAAAGCCTCGAATTGGAATGCCAATTCTGAAATTTCTTCAGGGGTCCGCCCTTCTCCAGAAATGGCTGATAACAGGGCGACATTCATCGCCCCAGAGGTACCAAGTCCTGAGCCAATTGGCATGTCAGAACTGTAGTTTACAGAGATACGTCGCTCATCGTCGATGTGCATTTCCGCAGTGATATAGCGGTTAATGGCGATGTTGATGACTTCACCTTTGTAGACTGAACAATAAGCGGGTACATCTGTCCACCCCCCGGCAAGGTCGATTCGAACTGGAACACGAACGGTTACGGTCTTGGCCATGAATACCCGATAATTTCCACCCTCATGAAGAGTGGCATTCAAGTCAAATGGTTGATTCGGATGTTTGTCTCGCAAGACGTTTGGTGTCCATATGGCCAAAGAATACACTCCCGTTGATGAAGTTGCATGGCAACAGAAATGGGTGGATGCGAAAATTTTCGAAAGCCAAATCCGTTCGGAAAGACCAAAATTCTACTGCTTAGAAATGTATCCTTACCCATCTGGAGAGATGCATATGGGGCACGTCAGAAATTACTCCATCGGCGATGCTGTTGCTCGATACAAGCGTATGATGGGATTCGATGTTTTGTATCCAATTGGTTTTGATTCATTTGGAATGCCAGCTGAAAATGCCGCCAAGGACGAGGGCGGCCATCCATACGATATTACTGAACGAAACATGGCCTCAATTACCAAGCAAATCAAGCGAATGGGATTTTCATACGATTGGAAGCGGAAAGTGAAAAGTCACGACCCCCGCTACTACAAATGGAATCAATATTTTTTCACCAAATTTTATGAAAAAGGCCTTGCTTATCGAGAACACGCCCCCGTCAATTGGTGTGGTCAGTGTGAAACGGTTCTTGCCAATGAGCAGGTCAAAGCAGGTCGCTGTTGGCGTTGCAATGGGCCTGTCGCTCAAAAAGAAATGAACCAATGGTTCCTTGATATCCCAAAATATGCACAAGAGCTGATCGATGGTTTGGATACCATTGCCTTTCCTGAGAACGTGAAATCTTTGCAACGCGATTGGCTTGGTCGCTCTGAAGGTGCCCAAATCAGTTTCAAAGTCGCAGATTCCGAAACTGTCATTGAAGTCTTTACAACGCGCCCGGATACTTTGTTTGGCTCAACCTTTGTCACTCTCGCGCCTGAACACCCGATGGCTGAAGAACTCGTCAAAGGCACAGAGTTTGAAGCCGCATGGCAGGAACTCTATGACGAAGTATCTGTTCTTGCCGAATTTGATCGAATACGCAACATGAAAAAGAAAAAAGGAGTTCCTTCAGGTCGTTTTGCCATCCATCCTTTGACGGGTGAAGAAGTTCCTATATGGATTGGTAATTTCGTCATCGCTTCTTATGGAACGGGGGCTGTAATGGCCGTTCCAGGTCATGACGAGCGTGATTTTGATTTTGCACAAGCCTTCGACATTCCAATCAAGCGCGTTTTGGTTATGAACGAAGGTGGAGATGCAGATGCCCCTCTTGAATCGGCTGAAACCGAGTATGGTTGGATGGTCAATTCTCCAATGGAAGGCTTTGACGGTCTCTATGGAGATGCTGCGAAAACGGCGATTACTGATGCGCTTGAATCCAAAGGATTGGGACAACAGACCATCAATTGGAAGATTCGACCGTGGCTTGTTTCTCGACAACGATATTGGGGTACTCCAATTCCAATCATTCACTGTAAGAGTTGCGGTATTGTACCAGTTCCTGAAGAAGATTTACCTGTTGAATTACCAACAGATATAGAATTTGGACAAGGAAATCCTTTGGAAACATCTGAAACATTCCTCAATGTTGATTGCCCTACATGCGGGGAACCTGCACGACGTGAAACAGATACAATGGATACATTTGTCGACTCTTCGTGGTATTTCATGCGTTTTACCGATCCATTAAACGATGAGATGTGCTTTGATCCAGACATCATGAATCACTTCATGAATGTTGATTTCTATTGTGGCGGTATCGAACACGCTCAAATGCACTTGATTTATGCACGGTTTTACACGAAAGCTCTTCGCGACTTAGGCTTCCATTCAATCGATGAACCGTTCAATGAATTGCTTTGTCAAGGAATGGTTAATGCTCCCGCACCTTGGTGTGAATCTTGCCAACTCACCTTCTCAGTATCTCATGCAGGTTCTCCTTGCCCGCATTGTGACTCACCTTTGACCACACGCTCTGCAAAGATGAGCAAGTCTCTTGGCAACACTGTTTCCCCAGAACACATGGTTGAGAAATACGGCGCAGATACCGTACGTCTGTTCATTCTCTTCTCAGCAAATCCGACTGCGGGTATGGATTGGTCCGATTCCGCAATTGCTTCGAATCATCGTGTTATGATGCAGATGGCAACTATGCCAGACCGACTGCTTGAGTGGAGCGGTAGTGCTTCTCCTATGGATACTTGGATGCTTGCGCGATTGAAACAGCGTTGTGAAGAGTTTCAACGAGCAATGGACCAATTCGATTTACGTCGTGCGGTTGAAATATCCCATTATGAGTTCATCAAAGATATCAATTGGTATACTCGTCGTGGTGGACAAAATCCAGAAGTTGGCTCAAAAGTTCTCAACTCATGGGTTCATCTTGTTTCCGTTTCAACACCTCACATTGCAGAGGAATGGTGGCAGACCCTTGGCGGAGAAGGACTGGTGTGTGGCACTGAAATGTCTTTGCTTTCATCAATCAGTGCTGAGGAACAATCAGCTCTTGACAGTGAAACACTCTTGCGCAGTGTTCTCGATTCCGCTCGTCGAATCAAAGATGTGGCTGAACGCCATTTGGATGGGCCAGCTCAATCAGCAATCATCGTGGTATCTCCGATATGGAAACGTACAATGGCTGTTGAGGCTCTCGATTTTATTGAACAAGGAGGCAGTCCCAAGCAGTTTGTATCTCACGTTGCCCAAATGGAAATCGCTCAAGGTGAACGCAAGGGCGAAATTCTTGGCTATTGGGGCAAAAAGATGCTCCCTCAAGTTTTCAAGTGGGACGATGATTCACGCGTATTGATTCGAAGCACACTTGATGAAGTCGAGGCGTTGTCTCAACGTGCTTCGTTCATCGCTGAAGAACTCGGTCTTCAGTCAGTGGAAGTTGTTCTTGGAGAATCATCGGAAGACCAGACTGGCCGAGCAGGGGGCTCTCTTCCTCTCGCTCCAGCAATTGTTTACGCTTAATCAGCGCTTTTGCCATTCTGTTCCAGTCCACCAGTAGTTTGAGCCATCGTCCATCGCTCTCCAGGTGTAACCTGCTTCATCGGTCCATTGACGCAGAACCGTTGGTTCGGCAACTGCTACGGGTTGTTGAACAACCGGTTGCTGGTAAGTTTGTTGAATTGGTTGAATCTGGCTCGTCACTTCAGGTAGTGAGAAATCCTTCACTCCTTCTGGTTCTTCATCGCCACGCTTGCGCATGAACAGAACGGCTCCTGCTGCCCCGCCAATCAGTAAAAGAACAATGGCGATTATTGTCATCATTTGCTTTTGAGCCGCATCCTCTTCAGCCGCTTTCTCAGCCGCTAGTGTTTCGGCAATCAGTTGTGCATTGTCACCAACACCATCGCCATCGGTGTCCAAGGTTTCAGTGGCATCTTGTGGAAAAGCATCAGCATTATTTCCAACGCCATCTCCATCGCTGTCAGAAGTTTCGGTTGCATCTTGCGGAAATTCATCAGCATTATCTCCAGCACCATCGCTGTCACTGTCAGCAGTTTCGGTTGCATCTTGGGGGAATGCATCAGCATTATCTCCAGTACCATCGCTGTCACTGTCAGCAGTTTCGGTTGCATCTTGTGGGAATACATCAGCATTATCTCCAACTCCATCCCCATCAGTATCGAGCGTTTCATTTGCATCTTGTGGGAATGCATCAGCGTTATTGCCAACTCCGTCTCCGTCAGAGTCGAGCGTTTCAGCCGGGTCGTTCGGGAATGCATCACTGTTATCGCCGACTTCATCGCTGTCTGTGTCGGTTGTTTCGGTAGGGTCATTCGGGAATGCATCAGCATTGTCGCCAACCCCGTCTCCATCAGTATCGAGTGTTTCATTTGCATCTTGCGGGAATGCATCAGCGTTATCACCAACACCATCCATATCAGAATCCACAGTCTCAGTTTCGTCAAATGGGAATGCATCAGCGTTGTTTCCTACTCCGTCATTGTCCGAATCGAGTGTTTCAGTTGGGTCATCCGGNAATGCATCGCCATTATCGCCAACCCCGTCACTGTCNGAATCCGTNGTCTCCGTTGGGTTGTTCGGGAANTGGTCGGNATTATCTCCCACTCCATCCCCNTCAGTATCGAGCGTTTCAGTGGCATCTTGTGGGAATGCATCGGCATTATCNCCTACTCCATCACCATCGCTGTCTGTCGTTTCAGAAGCATCTGTAGGAAACTGATCGGCATTGTCTCCAACGCCATCGCCATCACTGTCAGTTGTTTCCGTTGCATCATTTGGGAAGGCATCATTGCCGTCAAGAGTTCCATCCCCGTCCGAATCAATATCGACGATGATTGCATTATCGGGACAATCAATTGTTGCACCGAAGTCTTTGCCGTCATTTGGAGTCACGGATACAGTCCAAGTGTCTCCAACAGAAGTAGCGGATGCTGGTAGCATCATTTGATCGTTGTATGTCGGGGCAAGAACACCATTGTTCTTCCATCGGATTTGAGAGTTGGATTCCATATCTCCATCTGCGTCATCAAAGACATACGAGAGCATAATGGATTCATCGACAGGAACATTCCCATCTGGCATAATTCTCAGGTCCAATAGCGTTGGTAGTTGGTTTTGCGGAACGATTTCGGTAATCGTAGCAGTGACAGTATCCCATGAATCGCCGCTGTTTTGACCGTTAGCGTCTGCTTGAAGCACTGCTAATCCGACATTGACGGTGCCGCTACCAGAAGCCGGAGCGGTCCAATCCATTGTCCAACTGAGGGCGCCAGAACTCGTATGTGTTGCACTGGTTCCAGAGAATTTCACCAAGGAGCCAGCGTTGGAAAAAGAACCTTGGCTGATTTTGAGAGAGAAACCACCGACGAATGCTTGCGTGCCGCCAGTTCCGTCAATGGTGATGCTGTAGGTTGTTCCGGGTGAATAAGAGGCAGGGAAGTTATGGTTGGCAGTAATTCCATTGCCGCCGTTTGAATGACAAGAACATCCTGATGATTGGTTGTGTTTTCCGCTGCTTGAACCTTCAATGGTTGGCGCAGCTGCCAAAAGGAGAAGTAACGCTGCGCTGATTAATACTCGAAAAAATGGATTCACGATTTTGGCGTGCATCCTCTTACATTTCTAAGTTTTGTATTCTTACAGAATCTTATTCTTGTTCTTTTTCCGTCTGAAGATGCGCTAACTGTTCATCGCCCACGTAGTCCTTTTTGGCCTCAACAACAGCTGGAGAAGTATCGGTCTTGCCAGGTTCTCTGTTTGAAAAGGTGACAAATACAGCAGCACCAAGAAACAGAATGGCAAAGATGTACAATGCAGAAGTCATGCTTACCCCGCCGCCAGAAGATGCTCCATCTGTCGGCGTCGTTTCAGAAAGGACTTGACAACCAGCTAAATCTACAATTTTACCAGCCATTGTATTTTGGCAAAGGTCGATAGCATTTGGTATCCCATCAAGGTCATCATCGAGTTGGTATTGACTGCATCCGGTGATACCGACTTCTCTTCCTGCGACAGTTCTCGGGCATACATCAGTTACGTCAAGCACACCATCTCCATCATCGTCATCATCTTCAGCACTGTCGATACATCCGTCACCATCTCCNTCTTGTCCGGGAGCAGCAATTCCAAGAATTCCAAACGGGCAATTATCAAGAGCATCATACACTCCATCCGAATCATCATCGTCATCTTCACTCAAATCTCGGCAACCATCACCGTCATAATCGTCGATTAAGGCGCTCGAGGACCAACGAACCTCACCTCTAGGGCAAGAATCATCAGCATCNCCAACACCGTCTTCATCATCATCAAAATCAGTGAGGGAGTCGTGACATCCGTCTTGGTCATGGTCGTTCACGGTCGTTGAAGTCCAGATTGGTGAATCACGTGGACAGTTATCTGACGGGTTCGCAATTCCATCACTGTCTTCATCGATATCGCAGATATCTCCTATGTTATCTGCATCCAAATCAAGTTGCCCAGGATTGCTGTCGTTAGGGCAATTATCCATTTGGTCAACCCATCCATCACCGTCTGTATCAATATCTGCGCATCCGTCACCCTCACTGTCAGTTTCAGGGGTTGAAATCCAACCGACAGGACCGAGGGGGCAAGCATCATTGTGGTCAAAAACNGTGTCTTCATCGTCATCGAAATCTTCAGTGGAATCTTTGCATCCGTCGCCATCATGGTCGGAAGAGGCTTCAGAAAACCACCAAGTTTCACCATACGGACAATCGTCGNNTTCATCGTTAANGTTGTCATTATCGTCGTCTTCATCACAGACATCCCCTTGAAGGTCACTGTCATGATTGGCTTGGTCAGCATTCGCTTGCCGAGGGCAATTATCTTCTCCATCCAAAAGNCCATCATTATCTCGATCAGTTTGGTAAAGCCATACTCCTGAATCAAATCCACCCCAACTGGATGTTGTGACACTCCCCGCTTCCAGTGAGCCAGAATACATCAAGGATACCAGCGGTGAACCGTCAAGTGCGAGTGAAAGATCAACAGGTTCATCGTTTCCGTCACCACCCGCTTGAATTGCCCATTCCCAACTATTGTTTGCGAGTAACTCGGCGAGGAATATATCATTATGAGTATCATCATTGATACCATCAAGGTCACTGAGTATGTCTGAGCCAAGCGTCATGCCTGCTGAAGTTACTCCTGCGACGTATGTCGTTCCTTGTTCAGAGTGTAGAACGGATGTGGCTCGGTCAAGACCAACTCCACCGCCGTGAACCAATCCTGCCCATCCACCAGTAGGCGAAATTTCGCTGACAAAGAAATCAATTCCTGATGATTGCACTGTAAAAAGAGAGTCGAAGGAGGCATTACCATAAAACTCCCCAACCGCATGTATCCCATCGGTCAATTTCCCGTCGCAGTCCCAAACGCGATCTTCTCCAATGCCTCCGCCAGAGATTGCCCATGTCCATCCAAACTCTGAAAAACTCGCGATGAGCACATCGGTCGAGCCTGCTGAATCGTATTGGTCATTGTTGATGAGGAGCTGGCCAGTNTAGGTGAGAGCTACGTACATTTGTCCGTTAGCATCACTACAAAGCGAGCCGATTCGTTCAATTCCGTCNGCTGCTTCTGCCGAAACATGAGATACAACAGCGCCATTTTCATCATAGGTGGCGATGAGCAAACTGGGTTCATTTGTCGCTGGAATCATGTCTTCATTGAATTCTAAGGTTTCGCGGAAACTCACAGCGAGATGGATTTGATTTGAATCAGAAACCATCATGTCAATAACAAACAGTTCGTTTGAGTTTCGAATTTGAGTTGACCAAACCCATTCGCCGCTTGAATCGAGGCGAGCAAGGAAAGCGTTTCCATCNTCAGTTTGCTCCATCTTGCTCAAAGGACTCAAGTCGCCTAGGCTGAGTTGGCATTGAGTGACAATGCTGTTGAGACAATAAGTTCCTGCAACCAAAAGGTCGCCATTTGAAAGCACGTCAATAGCGTCGATAGAGTCAACAGCGGTNGAGCCACCACTCAATGCTGCTGTGATGTTACCGTTTTCATCCATCCAAGTGATGAAGAAATCAAAGTCTTGACTNCCTCCAGTAGCTCCAACNCCATCGATTTGGTCNCGGAATTGGAGATTGCCTTGGAACCAACCCGCTGAAACACTGGTTCCGTTTTCATACACGATGCTCTCAACAAGGTAATCATTTGTTGAGCCCCCAAAAGTCGAAATCCAGCCCAGAGTCGTTGTGTTGTTTCCTTCGACAGCAAAGACTTGAGTCGAGGAATTGTTCCATTGTTCTGCATTCATGGATGGAGGAGAGAGACTTCCAAGAATGAATAAAGTTATCAAAACGATACAAAAGCCGCTTCTGCGCATATTTCACCGATGGCGTGACAGCATTTGAAACCGTGTGCCTTCTGTCCCACAACTTCTTGATGCAGCAATTGTTGGAAAACACATGGGCACTCCGCAGGGCGTTTGGCGCCGCTCATTGGAATCCACCCAATCNGATCAAGCAGGAAAAAATCTCCTCAATCTCGATTCTTGGCCATCTTGGAACAGTTCTGCTCAAAGGGTTTTATCTTCTTCAACAGGTCGTTTTTCAGAAGGTCAACGATTTGATTTACACCGTATAGAACGGCAACGTTTGGTCGAAGAATTATGGCTAGTGAAATCNATTCGAAAAGGCAAGAGTCCAAATTTTGTTGAAGTTGAATTTGAATGGTTAGGGCAGCAAAGAGAAGGCAAAACAATTGGAACTTCATTAAAATCATTACAACTTACGGTGACGGTACTGTGCGAAGATGAAGGTGGCGTGGAAATTGCTGCTTGGTGGCAAATCCCCTGGTGGGCCCGACCAATACGTTCGCGTATCAATGCCCAAGCGAAGTCTTTTGCAACCCAATGGCTCGAGGATATCTCAACCAAAGGAATAGATNTCATTGAGGATTCTCAAGCGTTTTTGTTTGTCGAGAACCAAAGCGAGCATTCAAAGNCGGTCGGCGACGACGAGGAATGATGAGCGAACCAAACAGCGGAAAGAACGGCGGNTCATCCTCTCGGAAAAAGAACCATTCTCGAAACAATCGACGAAGAAATCGGCAAAATCGTCCACGTCGCTACGGNAGCACTCCTCGAAAAACGCTTGAAGAGCGTAATGCTGGAATCATCAAAGACATGGAAACTCAAGCCCGAGGAAGGTTTGAGCAAACTCCTCTTCCCATGGGGTTCCCCGAAGAGATGGAACAACCGAAGACCTTCAAGTTTGATTGGAAACTCTCCCCTGTGCCTTTGAAAGATGAAGAAGCGATGTCTGGTGAAGTCATGCGAAAAGGTGAATTTGGCTGGTTGGAAGATGAGCGTGTTGATGAAATCGCAGAGATTGCTAAAGATTACAAAATGACACTTGAACAAGCACTTTCACTTCGTTCTGCCCTGTTACAACAAAAAACAGTCTACGGTCATGGACGCCTTCGCTCTCAAGGAAAAAACATGNTGCGTCTCTACAAAGAAGGCGTGAGTGTTGTTGATTTGTCAACCCGTTTTGATTTNCCACCAATGAATATATTCCGCATTATTCTTACCGAAATGCGATGGTCAAAATCAAAGATTAAGGAAAGTCTTCGCCAACCGAGTCGGCTCAGTGAGCGTGAACGTACTGAATTTGAAGCTGCGGAAGCGGCCGATCGAGTTTCCAATGTCGACCAAGGCGAATCGCAAGAGCGAGCAGATTTGTTCGAAGACATTCTCGCTGATTGGTTTGAAGAACAGGGTGTTCGACTTCGACGTCAACCAGAAATGGTCAAGGAACAAAAGCAAGATTTGGGTCGTCCGGTTCGAACACCAGATATCTTGTTCCTCGACCATGTAGAAATCAACGGGAAACCAGTTGCTTGGATTGATGCGAAGCACTTCTATGGAGCCGATGTNGNTTTTCAACGTAAGAAAATGGCCAAACAGATGGCGCGTTATATCGAAGAATGGGGGAGTGGTGCTGTTGTCTACCGCCACGGATTTTCAGAGAATTTATTCATGCCTGGTTGCACCTTATTGGATGCGAACCTCCTTGATTTAAGCAAGTTGGGCCCAGGCGAATAATCAACGGATACTTGTCCTTCGAACCCCGAATCCCCTTGCTCGTAATGCTTCAGCGATGTCACTGAGTTCACCATCTAAAAGTGGTTCATCGAGACGTCGCGGGAGAATGGAAACCGATACACCCAGCATACAAAGTCGGACATTGACTCGTGCTTGCAGATCGAGCCGTAAAATTTCTTTTTGTACTTGGGAGAGTAATTCTTTGCGAACTTCTTCATTCAGCAATCCCGATGCTTCAGCAAAGTTCCTCGATTCAAGCATCAGGTCTGGCCATCGTTCAAAAGTCCATTCTTTTCGCCGTAAACGAGACACTGAACGTTCACCAGCATTTGAAATTGAACGTTGCCAACCCTCATCATCGATGTAGGTGGAAGTGTGCCGACTTTCTTCAGGCCTCCAAACCAAGAGAAGAGGTTGGTGAGTGGTAAAACTCAGAACTTTACCTCCTGCACCCGGAGAGCCTGGTTCGAGTCGCAACTCAACGCCACTTGCCGAAATACCCAATACATCACCGAGACCTGAGCCATGCGTACGCTCTATTCGGTGAGCAAGCCGAAGATATTGTTCATCAGTCCCCTTGTTTGTAAGAGTTCGAAAGGCTCTCGCGACTGCAACTAATCCCGCAGCAGACATTCCAAAACCTTGACTGGTTGGTAACTCCAATGTCACATGGATTCGATACGAATCTTCTCTTTTGAGTAATCGGGCTATTCTTAATTCTTCTACAAGGTCTGTGTAAATCTGTCCCGAATCTAGCATTTCGACACCGTCCATTCCGATGACTTCGATGAACAGTTCCCCATCATCAACAGGTCCCGCAGGTATGTCGAGTTGTGAACCAAAGGAGATTTCCCTCTTGATTTTGGGCTGATTCGAACCGAGATCGGA
>NHFA02000016.1 GCA_002170315.2 Euryarchaeota archaeon TMED99 | reverse complement strand
ACGACAGCATACCTTAGGGCTCGTGGTCTAGGGGTTATGACGTCGCCTTCACATGGCGAAGATCGCCGGTTCAATTCCGGCCGAGCCCACTCTTCAACCCTACTGCCGGAATTGCTCCAGCCAAGAATTTCGGTTTTGGTAGAGTATTCTTTGGCGCCGGTTCAATTCCGGCCAAGCCCAGTCGCGACTTCTGTTTCAATACCAATCGAACACCCATTATGTTCAAATGGGGCATCGTGTAGTTCAGATATATGGGGCTCATGCAACAGGCTGATTTCGGCGTGTTCAAGAGGTCTGAAACATGGAAAGCATTTTCAATCGGAGCACTTATGTTTGTGACGATTTCTTTTGCAGCACTTACCATGTTTGACAGTATGGATGATGTTTTTGCCTCGGATGCTGATCCAGCACCAATCCCAAATATTGTTTTTGAGTCATTAAATCGAACTGATGTT
Organism: Euryarchaeota archaeon TMED99; assembly: GCA_002170315.2. Classification (GTDB taxonomy): domain Archaea; phylum Thermoplasmatota; class Poseidoniia; order Poseidoniales; family Poseidoniaceae; genus MGIIa-L1. The sequence goes on along the minus strand of NHFA02000016.1, from coordinate 18,753 downwards.
GAACAACCGCTCGCTAATTCTACTGGATGGATCTCTCTGGATGACCACCGAGGTAGCATCATTATTCTTGACCTCATGGCGCACGATTGCAGCAATTGTCATGCCGTTCAAGAACATCTTGAAAGTGAAATGGAGAATTGGTATTCAATGGCGAACTCCTCTGGCAAAACTCTCCAAATGTTTGCCTATGGTGCTTGGTATGGAGAAGATATTCCTTACCTCAACCAATCATCAGGGTCCTATCATGTACCGTATTATGCAACTGGAATTGGCTCTACATCGGCTGCTATTCTCGAAGACGGTTCTACGACAGACCCCGTCCGATTGTTCACTACAGGTGGAACAGGCCAAATTCCAGTCGTACTGATTATTGATGAAGAGGGTTACATCATTGAGAAACAATCGACTGGAACTCCGACTGATGGATGGTCAAGTTTCGATGGGAAAATGGAAGACATCCTTTCAGCAAATCCATCTGCAAAGGTCTCATCAGAATTAATTTCATCACGTCTGGCATGGGAGGAACCTGGCACTTCATACGTAGCAGTTTTCATCTTAGGAATGGTTTTGTCGATTCTTGTTTATTTCTCTCCCTGTGCATTCCCTGTTTTGCCGGGTTTCATTTCTTACTATCTTTCATTGGGTGCACGGGAGGATGAACTTATTGAAGCGGGCAAATTGTCAACAAAAATGCCGAATTCTTGGGTTATCGGCCTGCTTTCCGGATTCGGAATGTGGACCTTTTTTGCTCTCATCGGCGTTGTAGCAATACTCATGGGTGAAGCATTCACTCAGTCCGGAGCCGTTCATTACATTGCGATTTTCATTGCTGTCTTGTTAGTTGTCTTAGGTTCGATGATGTTGATAGGAATCACTTCTCATCTGATGGGCTTTGTTGATAAATTCGTAATGAAATACAGCACAACTGAAGCAGATGAAACATTCACTCCTCGTCGGAATATGTATCTGTATGGAATCGGCTATGCGGCAGCATCCATTGATTGCACAGCAGCAGCTGTTCTCCCCTTTGTAATCTATTTGAGCACTCTTGGAAAAACGGCGACTGGTGTAGGGATTGGAGGCTTGATGATTGGCTTGTTATTCCTCATGGTGTTCGTGACAGTAATGGTCGGATTGGGCCGCCAAGTGATGATTAATTTCTTGAAGCGAGCGACTGGAATGATCAAACTCGTTGGCTCTTGGATGATGATTATGGCTGGAGTAAGTTTGACTCTCTACCTTACAAGGCCAGACCTTGTGGGACAAATCTTTGGTTAATCCTCTGCCATCACTGCATCGAATTGGTCTTGGAACTCTTTCGTCTTCAATCGGTCAAGACATGGTTTCATCCAGTACACCCATGCAATACCAGTGAACAGAAGTGCAGTCACTGCATCCCAGATGTAGTGTTGCTTCAGCGTTAATGTAGAGATGACCAAGAGGGCCCAACAAATCAAAAGTAATGTCTGCAAAATCAAGACTTTACGAGTGGTTGATGGATACCAGTATCGAAGAATCAAAACGACTTGGGTACTTTGAACGACATGTAATGACGGCCAAGCATTCCAAGGTTTGTCAACGCCATGTACTGCTCCAATCCATGATTCCCAACCGGTACCTTCAACGTCAGTAACCAGATGTCGAAGGTCGATTTCTACCGGAAAAAGAAGAAAACAAAAGAAGCACATCCAGCAGGAGAGGAGCATCATTTGGTGGAATACGATATTTTGTCGCCACATCACATCATCCTTGTGACCGAGCCAGGCACCTGCAGGATAGTAGAGGTATAACGACAAGTAGGGTATAACCATCCATGCCACAAACGGAATCTCAAGGTCCAATGGAATTTCAGGATTAAAGGCAGTTCGCTGCATATATTCTGAAAAGCGGTTGATAATCAAATATGGAGTAGCTGCTGCAAAAGTCAACATTGTGACGATGACAAAACTGATTCGCCTATTGAACCAGCCAGTGCGATTTTTCCAATGCGAGCGCCACAAGCGCCAAGGTTTGGACCACCAGGTTACGAACATGATACTTCGAATCGCAAAAAGGGTGTAATACTTGCGCAGGACAAGTTGTCATTCGAACAGTTTGGATTGAATCCTAAATATCTCAGCATATGTGATGAGAATCAATCAAAGTAACTGAATCGTCGGATTAAGACGAATCCGAAGCGTCTTCAGAATCTGTGCCATCAATGGCTTTTTGTGCAGTTTGTTGGCGTAAGAATTCTTGCATGACTTCAGGTGTTAAAGCACCGTGCTCAGCAGCCATTTCCATCATCTTGACCTGAATGTCATTCTGCTTATCCATTCGCTGGTCTTGATGTTGCTGGCTTTGTTCGATTCGGTCACGCTTTCGTGCCTGAACTTGTTCAAACAGTCGCATTGCTTCATCGGTTTTGTGCGATGATTCCTGCATTCGTATGTCTGCTTGACCTTGGTCTCGCTTGAGTTCAGCCTCCCAAACTGCTTCTTGCTTTCGCAATTCGAGAAGTTCGCTTTCTGCTTGGATCGTAACTTCACCGCGCTTTTTAGCTCGTTCTACATTGACTTCACATTCGATTCTTCGGAGTGTTGCTGCCTCACGAATGGCTATACGCTCCATAAGCGCCTCAGCATTTGCTCCTTCCGTTTTCGTTGCAAAATCCAAATCCGCTTTGAGACGGGCGAGCTTCTCTTGGTCGGTCTTACTGGTTGAAATGAATGCACGTAGGAATGTAAATCCAAGAGTCGAAAGAGATTGACGCATTTCGACTTCAGCATGCATTTCAAGGTGCTCTTGGAACTCTGAACTGCGTAATTCTTCAACGCTCGAACATTTTGCCATTGCTGGAACAATACATCGGGTGGTAACTTCATGGCCTAAGAAACCGATTAATCCCTCACGGTCAAGAAGCGGAGCATGGTTAGCAAAAATATTGAGCAACTTCGGGATGTCCTCTTTGCGGAGTTGAACTCGTAAGTTCATATGGCCAGATGCTTCTGAGCCATCCTTGAGGTGCGTAGAAAAAGGAATCCAAAGGTCCAATGGTCCGGTCATGGCAAACAACATTCTTCGGTCAGTTGCCGTTGCTCCAGCCATGTCAGCAATGTGCCGGCCAAGCCCTCCTCCGATGTTTCGAACAACTTTTTCTGAAACGATATCGCCAATTCTTCCATCGATGATGAATGCACATGCCTCATTTGGTTTCAAAACGACTTGCCGCGCTTTCCACGTTTGGATATCATTACCATCAACCAATCGTGCTACAATATTTGGGTTACTTCGCCACTTAAAATTCGCTGCCATCTTCATACCTTCCTTTTCTGTCGTAGTCCGTCAAGAACGGTTGCTCTTGCACTGTAATATCCCCGAGAACTTGTAATCATTTGATCACATTGTCGGATAAGTGATTTGACCTCGTTATCGGTCTTGTCACTGGAGAAAGCATGTTCAACACTGTTCGATATATTCACTGCCTTTGTCATCATGTCAATGACATCATGGTCATGTTTTATCAGTTTCTTGAGAACTGAAATCGATGCGGAACGTTGTCCGGAAAAGAATGCATGTGTCATTCCGGACGGTGATTTGTCAATGTCCTCAATTAACTGGTCAATGGTGTTGCAGCAGGCTTTAGCGGCCTTTGCAATATCGATTTTCTTGTCACGGAAACTGCTGTCATGAACATTCAAAAGATGGTTACGCGCACGAGTCCCGCAACGCTTAATCTCCTCTCGAATAGCAAGATCAGCATCACGTCGCTTTCCTTTCGTATAACCTTCATATCCTGAAAGTACCATTTGGATACCTCGGACATATGGGAGCACATCGAGCGGGGTTCCAACCATGTTGACCATACTGAATTGGTACGGGGCCACTTATTATGCTATCCTTGGGATGTTGGGGCGCCCAAATCACTCTTCTTCGGTAAAGAGGTCAGATATATCGTGCCAATTTAAGACTCGGTCTGCAAGAATCTCAGCTTCTTGCGGGTCGTGAGTGACATGAATGGCAGACATTTTCTTGGACTTCAAAATGTTCCTCGTATCCTGAGCAATTTTACGACGTGTAGGAATGTCCAAGGCAGAAAACGGCTCGTCGAGAAGCAGTAAAGTTGGCTGATTGAGAAGTGCACGAACAACCGAAACGCGTTGAGCCTCTCCACCTGAAAGTGAGTCAACCTTGCGAGAAGAAAATCCTCCTAGCCCTACGAGCTCTAACTCTTTGGCAATTCTCACCTTACGTTGAGATTTTGCAACTTTTTGTCCAAACCCGAGTGCAATATTCCCTTCAACATTGAGGTGCGGGTAGAGAATTGGTTTTTGAAACACGTATCCAATCGTTCCTTCAGTCGTGTCGGAAAATCGAATTGACCCCGTATCTACTGATTCCAAATCCGCAATCATTCGTAAGAGGGTCGACTTACCACACCCACTTGGGCCAATGAGAGCCACGATTTCATTTTCTTTCACATCTAAACTTAATTGCTGAAATACTGTTTTTAAGTCAAAGGTCTTGGACAAATTTTTCAATTGTAGAATTATTGTTGAATCTTTCATTAAAAACCACTCCTGTCGTCATGCGCACGAAAACGTTCTGCGAGTATGAATAATGTGAATGTAAGGAGCATTAACATCGTTGCGGCTGCCATGGCAGTTGTGTGTATGAGGGGATCAAAATTGGGTCTACTCATCAGTTGGTCAACAACAATCGAGAGCGTATCCCAATTTCCTGAACGAACAAGCAGCCATGATGCACCAAATTCGCCAAGTGAAAAGGCAAGAGTGAGTGATCCAGCAACAACTGCGGGTCCACGCAGGAACATCAATTTGCCATGATACCATGAACGTAGAGGTGAAAGGTTCAACATTTGACATTGTTCTGAAAAAGCGGGGTCAAGTGAATGATATGCGGGCAACATCACCCGAACAACAAAGGGTACTGTGAGTAAGACGTGGGGATAGACTGGGAGAAGGAACCAACCAAACATTTCCGGATACCAGCGCAGCCCTCCTAAGAGTACGCCAAGACCAACCATCAATGCAGATACTGCTAATGGAAGCATGCATGCTAAATCAAGGAGTTTCGAGGTTTTCGACCAGCCGTTCTGCTCAAGTTTGAAAATTGTTGATGCGAGTATCCATCCGAGTGGTAACGCAATAAGAAGGGTACATAGTGCATAGATAATCGAATTGGACATCGCTTCGGCAACTCCCATTGTCGACATGTCTCCACCCCATGCCGTCCTCCATCCATCGAGTGTCCAATTTCGCTCAACAGACCCTTCAGATATCTTTCGAACTTGGAGAGAGGAAAGAAAGACCGAAAAGAAGGGCAAGAGAGTGAACATCACTCCGAAGAAAATCACAATTTGAGCGGCNACAGAGGGTGTTCCATGATGCTTTCTNACGCCTTGCTCGCTGAGGAGAGAGAGCCGTTGTGAATATTTTTTTTGCAGCAGAGAGGTAATCCATAGTGTCAAAAGTAGAATCACGAATTGGACCAGCGCTACAGAATAAATCAATTCACTTGAATCGATTCTGTAACCTACAATTCCAGCAGAGGAACCTGCTTCTGCCATGAGTGATTCAAGAGTATGGCTCGCAGGTGTCATCCATTTGACCAGAGCAAATGAAGTGAATGAAAACAGAAAACTCAGTGCGGCTGCACAGAATACTGCAGGCCCGATAACTGGAATCCACAGATATTTCATACGCGCAATTCTCGATTTCCCTTGAGGCAGCATTGAGAGTTGCTCTTCCCATGCAGGGTCAAGAGAGGACAACGTTGGTTCTACAAAACGAATCATTAGAGAGAGGTTGAACCATGCATGTGCGATGATGAGAGCAAGGAAGTGTCCTGGATGATTCCAACCTGAAGCATCAGCGAACCATCCGACAATTCCAGTTTCNANCCGAAGGTCGATGCCTATTTTTGTGAGCACTCCATCCTGGCGTATCAAACTCAAGAACCCCATTGCTGCAACGATTGAAGGGGTGACAAAAGGAACTGCAATTAATGCGCGAAGCATTCGGATTCTTTTCCATTTGTACCGGCTTAAGCACCATGCGACTGGTAAACCAATCAGCACGGTGAGTAACGAAGAGGCTACAGCTTCCAGTAANGTAAACTTCAACGCGTCCATTCCACCATACACGGTATTGAACTCACGAATTGCTTGCCAAGCGGACCACCCAGTCACGTATTTCAGGCGAGTTAACGCATACACAAAGGGCAGTGTTGAACCGAGAGTGAAAAGAAAGACGGCCAGTAACCGAACACTCTTCTCGGAAGAGCTCAGTATCGTTTTCAGGGGGGGGCTCATCGCAGATCACACCACGGAACTCAACTCATCCCATCTGGACTGCATTCTGCCATGTAATGAGCCAATCTCCCATATTTTGTTCAATCAATTCTTGAGTGATGGCGTTACTGACAATGGCTTGGTCTGCATGGTAGCGGTAACCGTTCGTTTCGGGTAAATCAGTTCCGTTTTGAACCGAATACATTGAGTTGTAATCTGGCATATTGACATTGACTTCCATCGATGTAATAAATTCAATAAATTGGTTTGCAGCATCCACTTCAGCAGCACCGTTGATGATTCCTGTATACTCTACTTGATGGAAAGAGGCACGAGGAAGTACAAGGGATGTAGAGTGCGTATAATTTNCAGCATNGTACGCNTCAACCCCTGGAGAATGGCAATACGATACGGTGAGATATGCACCGCCAATGTATCCCTCCATGTATTCTCCANAACCTCCCGTATAGTAAGTGACATAGGATTCGCTCCATCCAGTGGTAAAGATGGCTCCATTTTGGGCCATTGCAGTCCACCAACNTGCCATNTCTCCGCTCTGATTACCCGGCTCATGGCCAAAGTAATCGACCGTCGCTGCCAAAAATGCACGGCCAGGNGATGAAGTCATCGGAGAGGGGAATGTGATTTTCCCATTCCACTCAGGTTCTGTGAGATTCCAGAGACTTGTAGGCACAGACATATTGTCTGCGGCTAAAGCATCTTCATCATAATTGAGACATACATCTCCTTCATCAAAGGGCACTGCTAAAGGGCCTTGGTAGAATTCAAGAGATGATTGAGTAAAAGATTCATCAGATACATTATTCNCCATCAGTAGGCAATTTTGAATCGCTGTTGGTAGGTATGTGTTGTCCAGCCCGATCATCAAATCCGCTTGTGGCGCTGCTTTGGTAAGCATCATCTGGTCGAGAATCCCTCCAGCGTCGTCCGTTCGAATAAACTCAACTTCAGTGCCAGTTTGATTGACAAATTGTGCAATCAGTTCATCTGAAAATCCTGCGATGTCATAGGTCAAAATTTTCAACGTTCCGTCACTTTCTCGAACTTGAATGTCTGTTGAACAGGGGTCATTTGATTCGATCGCTTCAATGGCACGGTCTGATAAACAGCCACTCATGGAGAAGGTAAAGAGAATCATCATGAGTAATCCAGCTTTGCTCTTTGAATACATCTACTCCCCACCCAGTGCTGAAAGTAATTGATGAGTACGGTCAATGAGGTCNAGAGGATTATGGGCAAGAACATACAATGTTGGCTCCCAGCCAAAATCGCCTTCATCAAGTAAAACATCTATTTTTGATTCTTGTGAACTCACTTTTCCTTTTGGAGCCAGTGAGAAGTTGTAGCCCAGTTGCTTACACATTTTTTCAACACGGGCCGTGTTCACTGCCGAGCCACTCAACGGTGGGCGTATGTTGAGAATCGATACTTTACTTGAATCAATGGAATGAGAATCGATTAACACAGAGGCAAGATGATTTGAGGAGCCAAAACTTGGTGTTTCATGGTGGCGCAATTCACCTTCGACAAGGGTAATTCTTCCGGGGAATGCAGCAACATCGGCTGCTGATGTTGCACCTTTGCTGCATGAGGCGATGTTCAGGCCAACAGCTGGTATGGAATGTTCGATACGCCGTACATCCAATCGACCCGCAGCCCATTCCAGACGACGTAAAAGCGCTCTCTGCTCTTGACCTTCTTCCAAATCGAGTCCCGTCAGTGTTTTATCGTAACGAATGGTATTGTTACCAGTGAATTGGAATTCAACGACCAATCGTTGGCGAACGACATGAGCCTCTGGCCCCATCGAGTTGAGGGCAAGAGNNAATTCATGGCTCCACCCGTCGATTGTTGCTTCATCAGCACTGGAATTCAATGCCATAGGCGGCTTTTGCATTTGGCGAGAAATTGTACTTTGGGTCGAGCCAAGCGCATCAGCAATTTCAGTCTGAGACCATCCTTTGGTCCGCAAATCTTTGGCTACATTTTGATGTAAACGGCTGAGCCATTTATCTCCTACTTCTCCGAGCATGAACGCTGCTCAANCATTTCACTATTCAATCTTACTCGCAAATTATGCACTTTGCATCAATCTTTTGAGCGCATGTGATGGTGAGAGAGCTAGAAAGTCACTATTTGTCAGATATGGAATTGTTTTCGGCGATTTCTGAAACTTCGTTGTGATAAAGATATGATTTTTGAAAAAACGATCATTTTGTGTCCGAGAAAAGTGAGAAATTTGACTTCTGTAGCCTTTTATTTGAAATGCATTTTTTCTTATTCAGGTTCAATATTTACTATTTGCCATATGTTTTGGAAACTTCTTTTTTCCGAAATCATTGGTTATCATTGATGAACACTAAGAACCCCCCCCGAGTCCATTGGATTGAGTCGTATGGAATTAGAGGCGTTTATCGGCGAAGTAGCCGACCGCATTGTTGGCTATCTTCATGCTGGGGATAAACCTGGTAAGGTTGCTGAACCAGTGCCTTATACCTCGCTTTCGAGAACAACCGATCTAAAAATCCCACTTGAAGGCCATGGGATGAATGCTGTACTCGATGACATTGATGCCTATCTGCGTTCTTGTGTGAAAACAAACCGTCCTGAATTTATGAACCCACTTTGGGGCGGCATCAATACCGTAGGACTCGCAGGAGAAATTATTGCTTCACTTACCAATACCTCGATGTATACTTACGAACTTGCTCCTCTTGCTACACTTATCGAGGACACTCTGCTCAAGCGCATGGGCGAAATTGTGGGCTTTGAGAGTGGAGCAGGTACGCTTACGACCGGAGGTTCAAATGGTAATATGTTGGGGATGTTGTGTGCTCGGCAAGCAATGAATCCTTCATCGACACAAAGTGGATTTGATGGTCGAAAGATGGTCGCCTATGTCTCCAGCGAGGCACATTATTCTGTCTTGATGGCTGCCAATGTGATTGGAATTGGCCATCAGAATGTAGTCAAGGTCGCTTGCGATGAAGGCGGTTGCATGCGCCCTTCAGCGCTGCAGGAAGAAATCGAACGCACCAGGAGAGAAGGCGGCGTTCCCTTTTGCGTTGTTTCAACTGCTGGCACTACGGTTCGTGGAGCTTTTGACCCGGTCAAAGACATTGGTGATATCGCACACGCCAATGGCCTGTGGCATCATGTCGATGCTGCATGGGGTGGCTCCGCACTGTTTTCTTCCAAGCATAGGCTCCTCATGGACGGTGTCGAATTTGCCGACAGCGTTTGTTGGGATGCCCATAAGATGATGGGTTTACCTTTGATATGCAGCGCATTTTTAGTGAAAGATTCTGAACTCCTCGCCCGATTGTGCGCTCATGGAGAAGTCGCACACTATCTGTTCCATGAAGATTCGAAAGAAATCGATTCTGGAAGATACTCATTGCAGTGTGGGCGTCGAAACGACGCTCTCAAACTCTGGTTGGCATGGAGAGAATGTGGCGATGCAGGTTGGGCGAAGTTAGTCGATAGGTTCATGGAACTTGCAGATTATTTGGAATTGAAAGTACAACAACATGAATCGCTCGAGATGATGTCTTCTCGAATGTGGACCAACGTTTGCTTTCGATTTACGCCGCAAGGATATGAAGGAGACCTCAATGAACTCAACTCCGAGATTCGCAATCGGATGATGCAAAATGGTAACTTCATGGTAAGTCGTTCAAATATTGGAAATGATGTCGTCTTCCGTTCAGTGATTACAAATCCAAAAATCACTGAGCAAACTCTTGATAATTTCCTTGAAGAAATAACACGAATCTGTGGAGATGTTGTTCGTGGAATGCCGAGTGAACAGCCGTTTTCCTCGTCTTGAAAGTGATTCTTCAAAAACGACCTTTTTTGAACTACGGCTGTGGGTTAAGATTCATGGAGGATGCAGTGGTGAACGTATCTCCATGGCAACGCCTGAACTCCAATTCAGCCTTTCATACGGTTTTGTTTTTCTGTGGGCTCTTTCTTTCAGTAGTCGAACCTCTTGCTCGCTACCTTTCCGGTAAAAGCATCAGCGATTCGATTTGGCCCTACGCTTATCGTACTTTGATTTGGACAATGAATTTACGAGACAACATGTTTCTGCTTACTCTGTTCGTGAGTGTCTTGCTTTTCTTTACCTTCTTGGTATTGCAACGTCAATTAAAGGGCCATGAGAATCCTCGATGGGCTAACGCTCTCGGAATGATTCTACTCGGGATTCTCATCGGTTTTATCGTCCTTTACTTCGCCTTAGACGTCTTTTATCTGCGTGGTGCATTTCTTCTTCTCCCTACTCTCTATGGTTTCCTTCTTTTGACCATCTTACTCATGGTTGGCGGCTTCCCACATGTTCCAAAAGAGAGTAAACCCCTCCTCGTTGGGAAACACGTGTTACACATCGCAGGTGTTTTCTTTGCAGCATGGTTGGTTATGCCAGGGATTCCTGCACTGGTCGGAATGGCGCCTTCTCCGCCACCAGCCCCTCGAATTGGGTACGGCGCAGATCCGGGTCCATTTACTACCTCGATGTCGATTCATCCATACACGATGCCGCAAGAGGTCGAGGATATTCGAGAGGAGACAGAAAGTGATATCGATTTCTCAGTTTATCTGACACTTCCCCATTTGCCCGAAGACATCCCGTCACTTTCGATTCCTTTGGCTGTACTCTCGCACGGTTGGGGATACCCAACGTATGAGGAATACACAGATTGGATAGCTCACCTTTCTGCCAAAGGTATGGCTGTGGCTTTCATTCAATATCCGTCAGACATCGCCCCGAATATCGAAGATAATTTTGAGGCAGTTGATGAATACGGCGCCTCGAACTGGCCACATCACGTTTACAGAGCGAAAGCATTCCAAGCTGCTTTTGATGAAATCGAAACCATCGGTTTTGGAGATTCAAGGTCTGAATTTGTCGACTCGATACTCGGCAATCATACCATTGACCCGTCACACTTGTGGCTTGGTGGTCACAGTTTAGGTGGCGCTTATGTGTTTTTGAGTTTGTATGAATCAATGGAGCGTGAGTGGGGTAATGAAACATTGTTCCTCGATTTTGAATCCCCGTGGACACGTCCAAGTCAACTGGAATTACAACCCAATATGTCGAGACTCCCCGAGTCGACCATGGTTCACATCGCTCAAGGAATTGATGACATGTCGGTCGATCCGTGTTACAGTGTTCACCACCAAGCCATGTTCTCAATGTTACCTCAAGAACACGTATTGTTTATCGAACTACAAAGCGATCTCTATGGGTTCCCACGCTTAGTAGGTTCACATTACCTTCCGACTGATTCGGTGCATGACACGCTTGCAGATTGGGGCGTTTACAGAAGAATAGACGCGCAAGCTGACTGGGTCGTTGCTCGAAGTCGTGGTGATGTAATTACCGAATCTTGGGCCTATGAACATTTGATTCATTCACCACTTTTAACCAATATGGGTCAATGGTCTGATGGCGTTGATGTACTGCCCTTACTTATTCACCACGAGGCACTCATTCGAAGTGAAAAATTCTCACACTGCTGAGCCATGATGGCATAGGGCCTTTTGCTTGAGTTTAAGGAGCGGCTCTCCATCCCAAGAATATGAGCGATGGCGTACCGGTCCGAACTGCGTTGTATGATGAGCATGTTGCCTTGAATGCTAACATTGTCGATTTCCATGGATTTGAGTTGCCGATATGGTATTCAAACATCAAGGCTGAACATTTGGCAACCCGTTCGAGTGCAGGACTTTTCGATGTATCTCACATGGGCTCGTTTCGATTTTCTGGTGTACATGTAAAAATGTGGCTTGAAACGCTTGCGACTCAAAAGGTCTCTGCGATATCAGCACCTCGATGTGCTTACACACATTTCTTGGACCAAAACGGTCATCTCATTGACGACATGATTTTCGCCGTTGTATCTGAAGAAGAAATTCTTGGCGTACCAAATGCTTCGATGATACAAGTGATGTGGGATTGGTTTTCTTCACACCTTCCAGATGATGGTTCAATCGTTCTTGAAAATCTTTCTGATGAGACATCGATCATGGCGCTTCAAGGTCCAGATGCAAAATCCATTCTCTCTTCTGTGCTGGGTGAATCGAACCACGTTGCTCGTTTCAAGTGGCAAAACATCGGTCAAAATGATCTTGGAATTGAAGGTTGGATACAAGGTACGGGATATACCGGTGAAGCAGGGTATGAAATTTTTGTACCGAACTCACAAGCGGCTCTTCTTTGGCGAAAACTCATCCAAGCAGGTTCTGTACCAATTGGACTTGGCGCTCGAGATACGCTACGATTGGAAAAGGGATTCCTTCTGTCAGGCGTAGACTTCTGTTGGCCGCCACTTTCCGAAGTTGAAGAGAGTGCCTTTTTAGCTCGTGATTCATGGGAAACGAATGTTCCCTTCGGTCTTGACCTCGAGCACGACTTTATCGGCAAACACCGGGTCATTGGTCACGACCAAGACGATGCTCGATGGTGGGGTATTCGCTATGTCGAGAAGGGTCCATTGCCTCGGCCAGGAAAGGACGTAACATCTCTTGATGGCACGCCTCTGGGAACATTGACTTCAGGCGCTCCCGCTCCGAGTCTCGAGAATATTGGCATTGGCATAGGATATTTGCATAATGTTTCTGAGGGAGATGAAGTACTTGTTGTAGCAAGTCCACGTAAATCTGTAAAGGCAGTTGTGGTACGTCCACCCTTCATCTAATCAGAGAGATAGGGCTTCATTGCTTCAATGAATCGTTTTCTTTCACGTTCTGAGGTTGAATCGAGTTCGACTCGAACCGTGCGAAGTTCGAGTAAACTCTTGGCTAAGTCCTGTTTCTGTAACCAACCAATTGAATGGCCAATCCCTTCGTGTTCAGCTAATTCTCCCATCAGGCATGAATCGTTGACAACCGACGGCACACCATGTGCTGCTGCATCAAACATTTTGACCGGAAGAGCACCTTGCAGTATATTGCCTCTCATTGGCGAATATATCGCAAACATGACATCTATTTCCTGAATCATTTTTTCAAATCCTCCAGTATCAAAGGCTCCTGAAATCTCAACGGATAATCCATGTTCTCTTTTCGCAGAATCGAACAGTTCTGAAACGGGTTGGAATGCCACGCCATCACCAGCAATACGAATCCTCGGCCTCTCTTGAGGCTCGAAGGTAAGAAGAGTTTCCAAAAGAAATTCAAACGGTTCGAGTTCTCGTACTCGACCAAGATAACCAACACACCAGTCGTCACTTTTTTCCGCTTCGTTTGAGGCTTTCATCTCGGGTCTATTTTCAACGACAACCGATGAATGTCCGTGAGATTTGAGATATTCCCTAAATCCTTCGAATTTGCTGTTTGAGGTAATTTTTCCACTCGATGTTAGAATGAAGTCGACTTGATTCAACCTTTGAAACATTTTCTTTTCCATCATCCTGCTTAGCATCCTTCTTATCATGGATTTTGGAGCTGGCATTCGAACCCAAGTGTGTTGTAAATCGTGCATATCAAAAATCAATGGAATCCCATATTTTTTCTTCAAAAAGCATCCAACGGACAAGGTATCGGCATCGTGGCAATACACCACATTGGGTTTGTTGGTCGCTAAACCACGTGAAACAGTCTTGCAAAACTGACGAATTCCGAGCGCAGTTTTCAACATCCCGCCATACTGACTTTTTCCAAGGTGATATCTCATGATGCGAACTCCACTGTGTGATTCACTCAAAGCGTGTTCTTCTTTTCTGTCATACGCATGAACGGTGACTTCGTGGCCGAGATCAACAAGCCAGCCTGCATGACGTAAGACTCGAGGGTCTGGCGAACAGGCATTGGTGACCACCATTGCGATATGCGCCATAACCAATCCATGAAGGCGGAGAACATGAGGTATTCGGCTTTTCAAAGGCACAGTGTTGAAGAGCGATAATTAAGGGCGGCTCGCGCTTGGTTTAAGTCGCACCCCAGCGGCGTAAGTGATGATATGGTCGACCAACTACCGAATTTGGGCCGAGAGGCTGAGATGCTTGCAGCAATGGGAATGTCTTCAATCGAAGATTTATTCGAAGATATTCCTGCGGAAGTTCGAATGACTGGAGACTTGCCGTTACCTCCACCGCAATCTGAAGAGGAAATCTTGGCCGATGCTCGAAGGCTTCTCGGGGCAAATGTTGCTATGGGTGAACGCGTCTCTTTCTTAGGAGCAGGGTTGTATCGAAATTATGTTCCTGCGTCTGTGTTTCAACTTGTTACCCGCGGAGAATTTCTTACGGCTTATACACCCTATCAGCCAGAAGTAAGTCAAGGAATGCTCCAAGCAATGTGGGAGTTTCAAACATTGATCTCTGAACTTGTCGGGCTACCCGTTGCGAATCTTTCCTTGTATGATGGCTCGACTGCAGCTGCTGAGGCATTGACGTGCGCAGTGCGAGTTCATAATCGCAAAGCAACAGAAAAGGATACGGTTTACGTGTCCGAACTTACGCCTCCTGACCGCCTTTCGGTGATGCATAATTATTGTCAAGGCGCAGAAATCAACATCAAATTCCTCAGACACCACGCCGATGGTACACTCGATTTAGAAAGTGTCTCAGAGGCAGCGGGATCATGTGGCGTCTACATTGAGCAGCCAAACCCTCTCGGAATTCTTGATGGTGGCCTCTCTCAAATCAAAGACATCATCGGAGAACATACAGCCCTCATCGTTGCCGTTCAACCCGTCTCTCTCGGTTTGGTCGAAGCACCTGGTCAATACGGTGCAGATATCGTCGTTGGCGAAGGTCAGCCACTCGGTAGTCCAGTAACCGGTGGAGGTCCAATTTATGGAATATTTGCATGCTCGAAAACCTATCTTCGATTGATGCCTGGCCGAATCGTTGGCCGCAGTATTGACGTTGATGGAAAAGTTGCTTATTGCCTCACCTTGTCAACTCGAGAACAGCACATTCGCCGACACCGTGCAACCTCAAACATCTGTACGAATGAAACATTGATTGCATTAATGGGTGCAATGCACATGGCTTTACTCGGCCCTGAAGGACTTCAGGCTCTTGCAGTTCGAAACATGACTGCATGTCTTCTGGCAAAACAAAAGTTAGGTGAAATAGAACAGATTCACCTGCCTCACTCCAACAGCCATCATTTCAACGAATTTGTCATTGAATTACCAGGCTCAAGCGAAGATTGTCTCGCCCATTTAGATACGGTTGGAATCATTGGAGGCTTTGATTTATCTGCTTGGTATCCCGAGCGCAAAAATTGGCTTCTAGCAACATTCACTGACCAGACCAGTGAAAAACAAATCGAATTATTGGCCGCTCATCTTGCGGTATGGGCTACTTCTCAGGGGGTGAATGCATGAGTCATTTGTTTGAACATAACGGAGCAGAAGGAAAAGGCTATTCTCAACCAGCTCCAGTTTTGCCATCTTCATCGATTGCTTTGCCACCGTCTTTGGCTCGTAAGAATCTCCCACGCTGGCCGCGATTATCTGAACCGGAAATGGTTCGTCATTACACGTGGATGTCAAAGCGTAATTTTGGAATTGACACTGGATTTTATCCACTTGGTTCCTGCACGATGAAACACAATCCTCGTGTCAATGAAGTCATCGCTCAAATTCCGGGTATTGCCGATATCCATCCACACCAACCTGAACACCATATTCAGGGATTACTGGCTATTTTCCATGAGATGCAATACATGCTCGAAGTTTGTTCAGGAATGGACCAAGTGACTTTGCAACCTGTTGCAGGTGCCCAAGGTGAGTTCACAGCAGTTCGATGCGTCCAAGAGTACTTCCGATTACGTGGCGAAACCCAGCGAACGAAGGTGATCGTACCCGATTCAGCACACGGAACAAACCCTGCGAGTGCAGCCATGTGTGGCTTTGAAATTGTTGAGATTCCAAGTCGAGTTGACGGACGAATTGATCTCGATGCATTACGGGCAGTAGCTGATGAGACGACTGCCGTCATGATGATTACCAATCCAAATACACTCGGTCTCTTTGAAGCAGATATTGTCGAAGCATCGGCAATTGTTCACGATGTTGGTGGACAGATGTATTATGATGGGGCGAACTTTAATGCAATTCTTGGAATCACTTCACCGGGACTTATGGGATTCGATGCGGTTCACTTTAACTTGCACAAAACCTTCAGCCAACCTCACGGCGGTGGCGGTCCTGGCTCCGGCCCAATTGGTGTGAAATCTCACCTTGCTGAATTCCTTCCAGGTCCTCTTGTCAAGAAACGTCCACCGGTTGGTAATGAGTCTCAAATGGTTATTGACGATATGTGGTATGGGTGGTATCAGCCAACTCACAGCATTGGAAAGGTTCAGCAGTGGCATGGAAATGCAGGTGCAGTGATTCGATGTTGGGCGTATTATCGACGTTATGGTCGTGGATTGCGAACAATGTCCGAACATGCTGTACTCAATGCGAATTACCTTCGCCATGCAATACACAAGGCGGCCAAGGAAGCGGGAGTCGATTCCATGGTCAGAGACGGTGCTGAAGCCAAAGTTGCTAAGCACGAGTTCACACTTTCTTTACAACCGGCG
This sequence comes from Euryarchaeota archaeon TMED99, assembly GCA_002170315.2. Classification (GTDB taxonomy): domain Archaea; phylum Thermoplasmatota; class Poseidoniia; order Poseidoniales; family Poseidoniaceae; genus MGIIa-L1. The sequence continues at coordinate 1,892 of NHFA02000016.1, read as the reverse complement.
AAAGAAATGCATGGCATTTCTGCCATGGATGTTGCGAAGGGATTGCTTGACAAAGGCTACATGGCACCAACCGTCTATTTCCCGTTGGTCGTTCCAGAATGCATGATGGTAGAACCTACTGAAACTGAAAGTAAAGATACGTTGGATACCTTTGCGACTCACTTTGCAGAAGTTCTCCAAGTTGACGCTGAAACGCTTCATGCTGCTCCAATTACAACCCCTGTTCGTCGTGTCGATGAAGTCTATGCAGCTCGCAACCTTTGCCTTCGTCATGAATACGATGACGAGTAAGAAATGCGTATATAGCGCCAAGATGTCGCAGTGACATGGATATCCGAAAGATGCGCAAGTTCGGCTGGCGTTCAGTCGAGGTTGAAAACAAAGCATCCAAGGCTCTTTTTCCAATGGCTTGGGGCTTCTTACCCTTCGCTTTCTGTTGGATTATGTGGTTTACAGGTGCTTCAGCGGAATTCATTCCGTGGTTTGGTGCACTCAGCATGATGCTGATGCTCATCGGCGGGCTTGCTGGCGTTTCCAGCCGTGTTGGGACACTGAACGCATCAAAAGTTGGTATTGCTCTTGCATCGGTATGTTTTGGTGTCATGGTGTGGGGATTTGTTTCGCAAAATCCTGAACGAGTCCTCTTTGGCCTCATCTATTCTTCAGTCACGATTTACCTTCTCGTCAAAGCATTAGATTTTATTTTCAAAGATGCAGGTTATGTTTTTGAAATGCAGTGGGATGCAAAACAAAAATTACCGTTGGAAGTTTTGAATGACTGGGATGTGAAAACGACTCGTTTTTCTCAAACGTGCATGGCAATCAAAAGATTTGAAGCAAACCAGTTCGTACAAATCTATGGTTCGGTACAAGAGGGAATTCCTTTTTTGAGATTTGATGTGTTTGGATGTCAAACGCGAGAGCAATTCAAAAGCCTCAATTTTGGTGTTGATTGGCCTCTCTTTCAATCGGCGATTTCTACCCAAGAAGAGTGATTTTGAGTCGAGAATCCCGTTTGAATGAAGAGACATCTTGATGAACCACCCGCGCCGGCGTAGATGCATGGATGTTACCATATTACTGGGCTCTTCATCAGACATGCCCGTCGCCGAAAAATGTACGAAAATACTCGAACACTTCAACGTAAGTTACCAATTGCGTGTAGCAAGTGCTCATCGATCTCCAAAATTTGTTGAAGACATCATTCACAAGGCCGAAGAAGATGGATGTCAAATCTTTATCGCTATGGCAGGACTTGCTGCAGCGCTTCCAGGTGCTGTAGCTGCTTTGACGACCAAGCCGGTTATCGGTGTTCCTTGTGGCGGAAGAGTTCCCTTTGATTCACTTCTATCTATTGTTCAACTTCCACCAGGTGTTCCCGCAGCGACCGTTGGTGTTGACCGTGGAGATAACGCTGGTTACTTGGCCACTCAGATTCTCGCACTCAAAAATCCTCAATATGAGGCAGCACTGATCCAAAACAAGCTCGACCAAATTGAACGCGTAAAGTCCCAAGACAGAGAAGTCAATGGGGGCCAGTGAAATGTTTGACTCGAATGAATTCATTCAAGAATCCATCGAGACACTCAAATCAACCATTGATGATATTGCAATTATCGCTTGCTCAGGCGGAGTCGACTCAACAGTGGCAGCAGTTATTGCCAATCAGGCGGTTGGAGAATTACTCCATTGCGTCTATGTTGATACAGGCTTCATGCGGAAAGGGGAAACTGAAGAAATCGAAGAACTTCTTGCCGCTCAAGGCATTAAGAACTTGGTGACTGTCAAAGCCGCAGACCGATATTTTGAGGCCCTCCAAGGGGTTACTGAGCCTGAACAGAAGCGAAAAGTCATCGGAGAACTTTTCATTCGAATCTTTGAAGATGAACAAA
>NHFA02000015.1 GCA_002170315.2 Euryarchaeota archaeon TMED99 | reverse complement strand
ACGGCCTTGCTGCAATGGCAGCTGACCTGAAATCAGACGGCCGTACTCACTACGACGCACACGCAGTTGTTCTCAACGGTTCAGATATTGCAAACGCCTACCTTGACGATGATGATTCAACAGATCCGTTTGCCATGATGGCCGGAAAGACTTCCTGTCACACAGGTTGGCTCAAATCTGCAGGTATGCTTCTTCCAATGGGTCATCTCATCTCTCAAGGATACGCTCCAGTAGTTGGCCCACAGGATGATATTGAATCTCTTCGTGACACCATTACTTCGTTCTTCAATGAAAACGCCAGCATTCCGGAATCAGGCACTCCATACTACTCCTATTCTGGCGCAGTGAAGTGCTTGACTGAAGGAGTCGGTGATGTTGCTTTTGCTAAAGATTCCACCGTTTCTTCTTACTGTGGTAAAGAGGATGCCAGCGAGAACGCAGATTGGTGTTTGCCAGAATCAGAATACATTCTTCTGCCCTCATACGGTTCAGCACCTTCACACCCAGTGATGTATAACCCTGAAACACTTGATGTTCAAACTCGAACAGCAATTCTCAATGCTATGTTGGCCTTGAACGATGAGATGTATGTCGAAGACTATCCAATCCAAGGCCAGAACTACACCGGCTGCTACTCGATGATTTCTCAACAAGTCGATACGACTTCACCGCAATCTGCGTGTGGTGATCAGATCTTAAGTAACGTGCTGAATACTGGAGGCTTGGTTGAAGTAAATTCTCAAGAGCATCTTGGCAGCTACAGCAGTCTCATCAGTGCTATACCTGGCATTTCATCATACTTCGATTCAAAGTATGAGATTGCGGAGTAATTTCAGATCGTCTTCCTTGACGAAACCGTCGGCGAAGCCATCCAATCTTCTCACCCAACTGTATTGGATTGCTTCGTCGGCATCTTTGAGGTCCAAAAATGATATCTAGCACCAGATTTCCGGCGCATGGTCGCAAGTTCAAAGCCCACCGTTTGAAAAAGCCTAGCCTGCAGGCACAACAGAGGGGATGCAATGAGTGAAGAGGTCATCCTGTCTCTGAATGGCTTGGTCATTGGATACGACCATCCGCTTGTGAAGCCGATTACCCTTGATGTTCATAGCGGTGAAATCATCGCTATACTCGGCCCTTCAGGTATTGGAAAGACCACCTTGGTTCGAACCATTGCCGGACTTGTTCGTCCTTTGGAGGGAAGTTTTGAACTTCGAGTAAAACGTCGTGGTGGACTTGGTTACATTCCTCAACGACTTGGACTTGTTCGACATGCTACCGTTGCCCATAATGTGTCTCTTGGAGCTCGCCTCAATGTTGGCTGGTCAAAGACCATGTTCAAAGAACGCAAGGAAAAAACCTACGATGCAATACGTAAACTTGGCATCGAAGAAAAAGCATCTGAGCCAGTACGCCGCCTATCTGGCGGCCAACAACGTAGAGTCGCCACCGCTCGCACGCTTGCACAACGTCCACAACTTATGCTGGCTGATGAATTCCTCGGTGAACTCGACCAAACCAACGTCAATATTGTTCTTGGCGCTGTTCATGAATTGGTCGAAAACGGCACTGCAGTCATTATGATTGAACATCATGAGGATAACGCATTCGACTTTGCTACCCGTATTTGGGAAATTAGAAATGAGCGATTCTTTGACATGAGTATCGAGGAATGGAAACAACAACAATCGAAGGGGGAGGAGGAATGAAATACCGTTTGTTTGGCATTCTGTTGTTCCTTCTCTTTTTGGCTTGGACTACACTTGATGGTTTAGTCGAAGGCGATTGGGGGCGATTGGAGGGTGGATTGTCAAACCTCGCAGTGTTCTTTGAAGAGAGCATGTGGCCACCAAATTGGAGTGTTCTTGAAGCTCGTTCATATCCTGTTTGTGAACAAGACATCGAATTCTTTTGCTCAGTTGGATATCTTGGCATGATGGAAACGCTAAAAATCGCTTTTGTGTCTACCATTCTCGGTTTTGTTGGAGCAATTTCACTTTCTTCCTTGGCCGCAAGAAACTTGATGCCTCTCTATATTTCTCTCCCTGTTCGCATTTTTCTTTCAGCAGTTCGAAGTCTACCGAGCCTGATTTGGGCAATCTTGTTTGTCATCGTGATTGGTTTCGGTCCACTTTCAGGAGTGCTCGCAATGACGTTCTACACCGTTGGATATCTTGGGAAATTGCAATATGAGGTGTTTGAAGGGATGCCAAATGATCCTCTTGAAGCCGGTCGAGCCATGGGGCTTCATCGCTCAAGCATACTCCTCAATATCGTTATTCCAGAAAACAGCAACCATCTGTTGAGTCAGTTGATGTTCATGTTCGAATACAATGTCCGTCATGGAACAGTGATTGGAATTGTTGGTGCAGGGGGAATTGGCTACTACATCCATACCTATCTCAAGTTCCTTCAATACGACAAGGTCTTTGCTTTGCTCATCATCATCTTTGTTGTCGTGGTTTTGATTGACCTGCTGTCGTTAGCAATACGTTCATTTGTCAACGAGGAGGGAGATGTTCGAAAACCAACATGGTTGAACATGTTGATACAGGCGCGTAAGAGAAAGTCATTAGATGGACTAGCCGCAACGCCTCCCCAACTCCTTTGGCCCCGATGGTATAGGTGAAGTTCCCTCATCACTCAGCGGCGATATGCAATGACCCATCCTTGTAATACACTTGAATGCGGTCTGGGACTTTACGAGTTAATGCTGCGACTGCTTCGTAAACAACGTCTTCCTTGACTTTGAATGACTTTGCAGCTTTTGGCGTAGACCATGCGACGGTTTCAAAATCTGATTGTCGAATCCATTCAAAGATTCGAGCCTCAAGTTCAGTTAATTCCTCCGCCATGAACATCGCAGAGCGACTACCCTCAAAACAGCACCGCTTCAATTTCAGTAGAAATCCTAAGGATTCATTGAATGGCGACCATTCTTCTGCAGCACTCTTCTGCATCTATGAAACCGTCAAGTAAGGTATTGAGCGCCTTTGTAAACGGAATTTCAATTCCTAAATCCTCTGCTCTTTCTCCGAACATTCGCGCAGCACGAACCCCTTCAGCAACCATGTGCATTTCTTCGAGTGCTTGCTCCAGAGTAAGGCCAGTTCCTAACTTCTCGCCCATCGATCTGTTCCGTCCATGAGGCGAAGTTGCGGTCACGTACAAATCGCCGAGACCTGCTGGGCCAAAGGCGACTTCTGCTTTGGCACCTAATTGAGGTAAGAGGATACAACCTTCTTTGAATCCAGCCATAAAAATGGCTGCCTTGAGATTATCTCCTCCAAGCGTTCCAATTTGCTTCAAACCATCAACGAGACCGCATGCAAGTGCGACGACATTTTTGAACGCCCCCCACAATTCTGCTCCTCCAGGGTCTGCAGCAGGATGCAATATGAAAGTTTGAGTTGTCAATGTCGTAGCGAGTTTTTGTGCCACTGATACATCTTCACTGGCGACAAGAGCAGTTGTCATCACTCCACCTGCAGCCTCTGGAGCGATGGTTGGACCAGTGACGACTGCCAAAGTGTTGTTTTTGCCCGCATCGTTCAACTTTTGTTGAATCGCTTCAGAAATGAGTTTATTTCCATCAGCCAAACCCTTTGCTAAATCCAGCAAGACGTGGCCTGGTCGAAGGTGAGGGATGATTTGGTCGACTACACCGAGAATAACCGATGAAGGAACTGCGAGTACGATGATTTCGACTCCTTCCAGTGCTTCTTCAATATGCATGGTTGCTTCAAGCCCTTCTACAGGATGGTTCGGGAGATACTTGGCATTGACAGAATCCATGGTAATCGATTCATAGACTTCTTGTTCTATCGTCCAACCTTTGACATTATGGTTATCCGCTAACCACATGCGTGCAATCGCAGTACCCCAATTTCCTAAACCTAAAATCGCAATGTGAGCCATAGAGAACAAGCGGAACGCTGTCCACTTCACTTATCTTAATTGCCACTCCGTGATGGGGTGATGATGCTGTTTTGAAAGGTAAACAATGGCTTCAAAATCAAAAGAGGTCGTCATCATCGTCTTCATCGAGGTCGAAAACATTGTCCTCTTCTTTGGTTTCAGCTTTCTTTGCAGGAGCCTTTTTCTTTGCTGCAGCTTTTTTCTTTGCAGGAGCCTTCTTCTTTGCAGGTGCTTTTTCAGCAGGCTTTTCTTGAGTAGGTTCTTCTTTTACCTCTTCTTCAGCCGCATCTTCACGAAGTTTTGCCTGCTCTTGTTCACGAGCAGCCAATGCAGCAGGAGTTGTTCCAGTTTGTGCTGCGAGTGCTCTGCGACGGTCTTCGCGTGCTTTGCGTTCAAGTTGTCGGTGACGGGATTTTTCGATACTCTGAAGCATATACATTGCATCGTGTTCCAAGAGTGGAGAATCCGAGATGAGGGTGATGTCCAACCATCCACCGTCTTCAACGATAAATTCAGCGAGTGGTTCAAAGTTCAAATCTGATTTCTTAATTTGAGTGTAATGCATAGCGTTACCAGAACGGTGCTCAACACCAGAGAAGTGGCAGTAAAACTCCTTTGTTCCGATGGTTTCACGCACTTCGTCAAACAATTCACCATAGTCTTCGGAAGTTCTCATTTTCCCATGGCCACGAGCGTGAATGTGGGCGATGTTGAGAACTGGAATCGTACCTTCAACGTGATTAACAACTTCCAAGACTTCTTCAAGACTGCCCCACAGTTCTTGACGACCTGATGTTTCTACGCCGATTTTGGATGGGGTTCCGTCTTTGATCCAAGGGAATACTGGGAACTCGTCTTCATCATCGTGCCAGATTTCGTGAACTCGGTCAACGATTCCTGCAAAGACATTGGCAACTTGTTCATTGGCAGCGCTACCAGGATGCATACCGCCATAATGTCCGGCGTGAAGAGTGATATGCCGTGCATTGATGGTTCGAGCAGCTTGAAGTGTTGTTTCTATTTTGGTCATCGAGCGTCCACGTTCAACTCGGTTTCCGAGCAGTTCAGAATAGTATGGCCCGTGAATATTCATTTCGAATTCAGTTTTGTTCGCCAAAACGCCTGCTTGCCAGTATTGCTCAAAATGTTGAGGAGCGACCATACGAACGGTTTGGACCTCCATGGTTTCAAGTCCAAGAGAGATAATATCGTCCATTCCTTCAACGATAGTACGACCTTTACATGACAAAGGCACGCCAGCAGGTCCGAGTTTAATTGGCATAATTCACATCCCCGCAGGAACAACCCAAGGGTCTTCCTATGATAACCCCTTTCGCTTGGCTGTCCGCCAAAATTGTATTTTTTTCTCGCTCCATCGTAAGGAAATTGCATACGACCCTTGATGAACTCCCGTAACGGGGGAGTAACATGGACGAACATGTTGAGGCTGCAATTCACGCTTTCCAAAATGGGATGCCAGTATGTCTTTTTGACTCTGAGAAAAGGGAGGGTGAGACCGATTTACTGTTTCCTGCTCAACATGCTAAGCCAGCAACAATGCGACAACTTCGAATGGATTGTGGAGGACTCTTATTTCTGGCAATCGGGCATGAAATTGGTGAGTTATTTTCCCTGCCATTCCTTCAAGACCTCCACACCCAAAATTCACTTACCGAACAGTATCCGGTTCTCGGTCATCTGGTGACCAATGATTTACGATATGACGCTCGTTCTGCATTCACGCTTTCCTTGAACCATCGTGAAACATATACCGGTATTACCGATCATGACCGAGCTCTAACAACACAACGTTTTGCGTTGCTTTCTTCGGAATTAATCGAAAAAGGAATTTCTGGAAAGGATGCCCAAGAGGCTTTAGGAAAAGAGTTCCGTACCCCTGGCCACATACCTGTTTGTCGCGAGACTGAAGGTGGACTGAACCGAAGACAAGGCCACACTGAATTGGCAGTAGGACTTGCACGTCTTGCGGGAATGACGCCTGTTGTGATTGGAGCAGAGATGTTACAAAGCGATGGCGACTATGCTCTTTCAGTCGAAGATGCTCGAGTTTGGGCACAACAACGTGGTATTCCTTTCCTTGAAGGCGCCCAATTAATCGATGCATTAAATTCTTGAAATACAAGTAGAATTCAAGCCGGTAAAACCTTGAGGGACAATACTTTCACAGCAACAGGTGAGCATATGAAGCGGGTGATGGCGGTTGGAGTTTTTGACCTTCTTCACGCAGGCCATTTGCATTACTTAGAGCAGGCAAAATCACTTGGCGACACCCTTACGGTTGTTGTTGCTCATGATGATACTGTTCGAATGCGTAAGCATGAACCCGTGACTGGTCAAGATTTGCGTCGAAGAATGGTTGAGGGACTGAAACCGGTGGATGAAGCCATTATTGGTAACCCACCTGAAGTTCCAATCTTCGATATTTTACCCGATGTAAAGCCTGATGTAATCGCATTGGGATACGATCAAGAACATGCTGAAGACCGTATTCGGACCAAATTGGATCAACTCGGATATGGGGATATTCAAGTGATTCGAGTCGAAGGGCTTTCTGATGATTTAGACGGCACCCGAAAAATCATCGCTCGAATTCTTCAACTGTCTTCACAATCCNAGGAGGATGATGCTTGATGTTTACCGGCATTATCCAAGGTACTGGCTCCATCCTCGGGATTGAGCCAAAAGAGAGTATTCACACGATTCANATCGGCTTACCGGACACTCAAGGTTTGCAGACAGGGGCGAGTGTTTCAGTGGATGGAGTTTGCTTAACCGCAGTTTCTATCCAAGGNCAAAAGGTTTCCTTTGATGTGATTACTGAAACGTTGAACCGCACCACGCTTGGCCAACTGTCCATAGGACAACACGTCAATATCGAAAGGTCGTTGAAATTTGGTGATGAGATTGGTGGGCATCTACTTTCAGGCCACATTATGGCAACGGGNATTGTTCATTCGAAAACTCAACAAGGAGAAGGGTTCGATTTCTCAATTCTTCTTCCAGCAGATATTCGAAAATANGTTATGGAGAAGGGATACATNGCCGTTGACGGCATTTCACTCACTGTTGGCGAGGTTCGTGAAGGNGTATTTTCNCTNCACATTATTCCAGAAACGCTCCGATTGACAACATTACTTTCAAAAGAAGTTGGTGATGCAGTCAATCTTGAAATCGATTCCACTACACAAACCATCGTCGCTACTGTTGAGCGCGTTCTTGAAGAAAAAAGGAGTTAATNAAATGCCAAATATCGCCCTTGTATGTGGTTCGTTCCACCGTGAATTTATTGAACAGATGCTCGACTATGCTCGACAAGAAGCAACTCAGCATGAACTTGAAGTTCTCGAAGTTGTTTGGGTTCCTGGTGCAATGGAAATTCCTCTCGCAATAGACCGCTTGTTAGCGAATGAAGATGTCGATGGTGTTGCATGCCTCGGCATNATCGAAAAAGGTCAGACTCAACATGGCCTTGCTATGGGCCAAGCAGTCATCAAATCCATCATTGAATTGCAACTCGTCCATGAGAAACCAGTCGGTTTGGGAATCATTGGCCCCGGCGCCGAACCCGAGCATATTNCACCACGCCTGGAACCGCACGCTCGAGCATCTGTTGCTGCAATTTCTTCAATGCTTCACTGAACACTTGAACAGGTGTTTCTATGAGTGAATCAACGTTTCAGAAATTACNNGAAAANCNNGTNTTTCGTTCCTTTGTTGCTTTTTCCATTTTCAGAGCCTTCTATGGAGTCGGCATCCTTGCAGTCACTTATTTTCTCTCCACTTCTGCCGAGGCGCCATGGTATGTTTCNGTCGGTTTCCTNTTGTGTTCAATGGTCTTTTCTCGTTGGTTATTCAAACGGATTAAGGCACGGAAAAAATCGCAAGATGAGTTCTAATGCTTTGATGTCAATGTTCAAGTGGTGAATCCCCGTAAGAAGTTTGTAGGGGATTCATTTCATGTCAACAGTTCACAACGTCATCATCATCGGTTCAGGTCCTGCTGGATATACTGCCGGTCTCTATGCTGCTCGAGCAATGCTTGAGCCTCTCATGTTCGCAGGCTACATGTCAGGAGGTCAGTTGATGCTTACTTCCGACATTGAGAACTTCCCAGGCTATCCCAAGGGNATTGGTGGTCCTGAGATGATGATGGAANTAAGAGAACAGGCAGAACGTTTCGGACTTGAAGTTCGAGACCAAAATGTCGAATCCGTTGACCTCTCGGAAAAACCNTACAAAGTGGTTGTCGAGGGAGAGACATTTCTCACGCATGCAATCATTGTTTCAACCGGTGCCGAATCTATTTGGTTGAANGCTCCAGGTGAGGAAGAACAGAAAGGTCGTGGAATTTCAACCTGCGCTACTTGCGATGGTGCTTTCTTCAGAGATGAAGAAGTGATGGTTATTGGAGGAGGAGATTCAGCGTGTGAAGAGGCTACATTCTTGACGCGTTTTGCTTCCAAAGTAACCCTTGTTCACCGTAGAGATGTCTTCAGAGCTTCAACCATCATGTATGAGCGAGCCAAAAAGAATGAGAAAATTGAAATCAAAACTTTCCGACAAGTTAAGGAATGGCTTTCAGATGAAAAGGGATTGACAGGTGCGGTTTTAGAAGATCCTCGTAATGGCGAAACTGAAAATATCAACGTGACTGGAGCCTTCATCGCTATTGGTCACAAACCAATCACGGGATTCCTCGGCGGTCAAGTCGAAGTTGATGAAGAAGGGTACATCCTTCACAAACACCACACGATGACTTCTGTTGAAGGCGTATTTGCTGCCGGCGATGTTGTTGATACCCGTTACAAGCAAGCGATTACCGCTGCTGGAATGGGTTGCCAGGCAGCAATCGATGTTGAAAAGTGGCTTGAAGACCAACATTGAACCCTCAATGAGTTTATGTCCGAGTCGTGCTTGGACGGTTTGGGATTGCTTGTGGATATCGATGTTCAGCGTTATGCTCGCCACATTTCCCTGCCTCAAGTTGGACTTGAAGGCCAACGTAAACTGAACCAGTCCAGAGTTCTTGTCATTGGAGCTGGAGGTCTTGGGAGCCCTGCTCTTCTCTACCTGGCTGCTGCTGGAATCGGTCATATTGGCGTTGTTGATGACGACGTCGTTGACCTCTCTAACCTTCAACGACAGGTCATTCACTCAACCGCAACGATTGGTCAACTCAAGGTTGAATCAGCGAGCAATCGTCTTCTTGAACTGAATCCAGGCCTCACAGTATCGACTTACGGGGTTCGTCTCAGTCCTGAAAACATCGAATCGATCTTGGCAGAAGGTTGGGATGTTGTTATTGATGGAACCGATAATCTTCCGACACGGTACCTTCTTGACGATGCATGTTTTCTGAAGAATATACCTTGGGTATACGGTTCTATATATCGCTTTGAAGGGCAAGTCAGCGTTTTCAACTTCAAGCAAGGACCGTGCTATCGTGATTTATTTTCTGAAGTACCACCTCCACAATCAGTACCTTCCTGTGAACAGGGAGGTGTGCTCGGGGTGTTACCAGGTGTTATCGGTTCTCTACAGGCGAATGAAGCCATCAAAATCATCCTTGGATTGGGTGAAGTTCTCAATGGCCGTTTGCTTCTTTATGATGCTGAATCAATGAATTTCCAAACCCTTCGCTTCTCCCATAATTCTGAGCGAGAAACCATCCATGATCTCTCACTTAGTGCGGCGATGTTTGACGACGATGCTTGGTGCATGAGACTCACTGGAGTGGGTGATGTTGATGAAGGAGATACTTCCAGCAACGAAATGATGTTCAAGTCGATTTCTATGAAAGAGTTCGCTAAGCGCAGAGACACCGGTTGGACGCCGTTCATTCTCGATGTTCGTTCCACAGCCGAATATGAGCAAGCCCATACTGCTTCAACCGATTTGCAAATAGACCATGAGTCCGTCGCCTCCATGGTCGAATCAATACCAAAAGACCGTGAAGTGGTCGTGTTATGCCGCAGCGGCATGCGTTCTCAAATGGCGGCGATGTATCTCATTCAAGCCGGTTATGACGGTTCATTTCTGTATAATCTCGAAGGTGGGATTATGGCTTGGCAGTCTGTTCGACCGGATGAAATCATTCACGGTTAATTCGGATTTGCCTGAGTGTCTGTGAATCGTTATGTTCACTCCTCTGTCAAGGGTGAGGTTCAAGTCTCTACAGCCACCCCTAGCGTTCAAGGGAGGGACTGAATGGCCAAAGTTATCGTAGCGGACGAAAATGAAGGCCGTCGTTCACTTCTCGCAAATACCCTTGAACGCGAAGGTTTCGATATCACCCGCGCTGCGACGCTGCGGCAAGCAGAGGGCACAGCTCTCGCTATCATGCCTGAAGTGGTTTTAATCGATGGTGAATGGAAAAACGGCGACGCAATAGATGCTTCTCAACGCTTGATGAGCGACCCAGAATTCGCTTTCAAGTGCCGAATTGTGATTCTTGCCCGAAATGTTTCACAAGAATACCGAGTCAGCGCAGCCCAATCTGGTGTAGCAGAAGTAATTCCCAAACCGGTAGATATGAACGTCCTCATTCAACAATTGACCAAGCATACACGCAAGCAATTTGTTCCTCCACCTGCTGAAGTTTCGACAGGCCAAGGCGGTGGTGGAAGTTTCGATGTTTCCATGACGATGGGTGACAGTTCATGGGCTCTGCCGATGCTGAAAGGCCTTGTAGGGCCTGAAAAAATCAATACGGATTTCATCGATGAGATATTGTCACAAATGGATGAAGAAGGTTTGGAAGTAAATTCAGAACTCGATACCTCAGCAATGTCTTCTATGCTTCGTTTAGCACTCAATAAATTGGTCGAACAAGCAAGTGCTGATGGAGAACTTCTCCCTCCACAGGAAGGAGGTGGTGTACATGCAGAGCAGCAACAATCATCCAATGGCCCCTCCTCTCCAAGTCAAGCAAAACGGGGGCAACCTCTTGGTGGCGGTGATGCAAAGAAAATGATTCAAAGTATTTCTTCACCAATGGGAGGTATACTTGAAGCCCAAGCCCAAGGCATCGCAGATGAAGTCGAAGGTCTCATGGATTCTATTCTTGATGAAGAACCGGATTTGGTTGCTTTACATGGATTCGAGACGATGGTGCCGATAGACCCAGAGGTTCTCGCAATGACTCGATTGACAACAGAACTCGTCTCCGACCTCATGTGGAATCTTGGTCAACGAGGTGCCGTATCCGACCTTACTTTACTTACTCAAATTGAAGATGCAGCTCAGATGATGGCCGATGTATTGGAGGCTTTGCCAATTGTCGAAGAAGAGGAATGAGTATGGCCAAGTACCCTCTACCTCGGCCAAATGAATTGATGCTGATTGATCGAAAAGAGGAGTTAGAAGAACTGAAAAAATCCCAACCATACATCTATCGTTGGCGAACTCTTTTCGGTGTAGTAATACTTTTTTTCTGTGCAATATGCGGTTTTTTCTTATTCCGAGACGCTCAAAACATTCTGCTTTGGTTCGAGGGTTTAGGTCCAATGGCTCCAATTTATTTCACACTTGGGCTTTCTTTGGCTGTTATCATCATGATACCTACACCTCTAATCAAGGTCTCTGCTGGTGCAATTTTTCCTTTTTGGATAGCTGCTGCTGCTAATTTTATTGCTTCGTTAGTGGGTGGATTGATTGCTTTTCTTCTTGGAAGGTGGTTGTTTCGCGAAAGTATTCAGCGCTCGTTGATGAACGATTCACGCTTACAGAATATCGAACAGGCCTTAACAAATGATGCGATGAAAATCTCGATATTGGTCCGCCTCTCTCCATTGATACCTGATGAGTGGCTGAATTATTTGATGTCTGCAACACCGGTAAGTCTTCGTGTGTATATGATTTCAAATTGCTCAGGTATCGTATATTCACTGGCTTATGCTTACTATGGCCACGCTCTTGGCCGATTTGCTTTGAATTCATCAGGAATTGATGAAATGAGTTCAACCCCATTGGGTAATGCTATGCTCATTCTCGGAATAATCGCCTCCATATTGGCAACTGTGATGGTCACACGTGCTTCGATGAAGGCTCTCAAAGAGGCGATACCTGAAGAGGAATCTGCGTAATGGCCCTTTCTTACAGCCGTTTCATTCAGCCGTTGTGTTTGTATGGGGGTGACCTTTGGCCAAACCATGAGCCAAGGGGATTTGCCAGTCATCCATGGAACCAAATGGACTCCTAAAGAGGCGTTAGTTTTCTCTCAACCCTTGCATGCTGATGCTGCACGGACTGAAATTTTGCGGTTTGTTGCTCAACGACACGACGGCCATCTTTTCCTTGTAGCGAATGTTTGGGACGTCCTCATTGAAAATGAGTCCAAACAATTTGAGGGCCCTTCTTGGCACAAGTTCAGCCAACGTTTTGTCGATTCAGTTCAACGTGGCCTCGTCGCCCAAGTTGATGCGAAGATGAAAGATGATGCTGATGTTGAAGTCATCCCTCGCCGCAGTTTGAATGAATTTTTAGACCGCAGGTCACAACATTTCTTGCTCGATTTACGTTTGGTTTTCCGCCGTCTTGCTCATTACATGTCGGTGAAGATGGAACAGCGACTCGAATGGCAAACGATGATGACTCGTACACGGATGCTTGATACAGAACTCAAATCAATTTACACCGACCGAATGGAGACTCCTGACGGTTCTTCATTTGGAGGCAAAGGGTTTCGTTCGACTTGGCAAGAAGGTGTCGTAGCTGTTGCTACTGCTCTCCAACGTCAACCAGACGCTCCTCGCGATGCTCGCCCTGGTAAGGGCTACGATGGCGACCTTGTGGCTCCAATGATTCGAGATATCGGCCTTGGTCTTGCAATGGGTGATACTTCGTTGGATGTTATGGCTGCTAATCTGGGCAAGGTTGGTTCCAATCAGAACGGCGGCTGGGATGATGCAGGCGGTCGTGACCTTCACGTTGGAGCTTGGCATGTTGGTGTTTTGCCTCCAACTGCACCTCTGCCTATTGCGAGCGTAACAATGACTGGCCTTGCATTTGCTGCTTGGCGTCAAAACCTCAATCGTTTCCAAGTTGCATGCATTGGTGAAGGGGCTTCATCATCTGGAGAGTTTTGGGAGGCAATGAATCTCGCAGGCGCTCGCGGTTTACCTATCACCTACATTCTTCAAAACAATCAAATTGCCCTTGACACATCTCCTATCAAACAGTCAGGAGTCGAAGTGTGGGCTGACAAAGCCGATGCTATGGGTTTCCCCGCATGGACCATCGACGGTTCTGATCCTGCAGCGTGGTATGCAAGCACGGCATGCGCTCGAGAATTCGCCTTGAATGGTGGCGGACCAACGCTCATCCATGTTGAAACGATGCGCGGCTGTGGCCATGCTCATCACCATGACGACTTGTATCTCGGTAATGAATCAGGAACTCCTCCCGGCTATGTTGACCGAGACTTGTTAGCGTATTGGGAGGCAAAAGACCCTCTTCCAACCCATAGAGCATTACTGCTCGACCTCGGTCTTGACGAATCTGTATTGCTTGAAATGGAAGAGAAAGAGCAGAAAGATGTCAACACGGCTCGAGAAGAGATCGAGAATATGCCTTGGCCAGAACCCGAAACGGTTGTTCAAGGCGTCACCCTCCTCAACGATGCAGAAACCCATGAACAACGTCTGAATCGATTATCACAGTCCGGCCAATCAGAGTTGTCTGAATCTCCACTCGCTTTGGGTACGACCACACTTGCCTATGTCGAGAAAGGAGGTTGGACGTATGCTCGCGCTATTCAACAGGCTATGGCAGACATTGCTACTCGGCATGGTGATGATTGCATGTTCATTGGTGAAGACATGGAAGTAGCCGGTGCTTTTGGAATGAATATGGCTTTGAAGAACGCAGGTCATACTGAAAAATTACTTGATATGCCGTTGTGCGAGGCTGCTATTGTTCACACGGGTGTTGGAGCTGCCCTTTCTGGTATGCGCCCAATGGTTGAGATTCAATTTGGTGGATTTGCTGCGCTCGGATTCAATGCTTTGATCAATAATGCAGCAATGCTTCGATGGCGTTGGGGCGCTGATTGCCCCATGACGATTCGTATTCCCTTAGGAGGACAGACTCGTTCAGGACCGTTTCATGCGAATATGATCGAATCGTGGTTTGCCAACGACCCAGGATTGGTTGTTGTTGCTGCGGGAACACCTCAAGATGCATATGATTTGTTGATGGAAGGTGCGGAATTGAACGACCCCGTCTTGTTCTTGGAACACATTGGATTGTATGGCCTTCGTGGAGGTCTCACAGGCTGGGGTCAAAATATCAACCAAGATGTTGATACTGAAACGGTCAAGAAAGCCATTGAGAACGGTGAGCGATACAAACTCGGAAAGGCTGCTGTTGTTCGTGGAGGCCGTGATGTGACCTTGGTTACATGGGGTTCGATGCTTCACGTAGCCCAGCAAGCCGCCGATGAACTTTCATCCGAGGATATTGAAATCGAAATTATAGACTTGAGAACTCTTCTTCCCTTCGATGCTCAAACTTGCATTGAATCCGTCCAAAGAACGGGCCGACTTGTGGTTCTCCAAGAAGGGCAGTGGTGCGGTGGTTTAGGACACACCATTCAGAGTAGGATATTGGAATCATGTTTCTATGCCCTTGAAGCAGCGCCTTTGGTCATCGGAGCATTAGATACTCCTGTTCCTTTCTCCCCACCGCTCGAAAACTTCACGATACCGTCACTTGACCACGTTGTCAAAGTGTTGAGATTAACCGTTCAATCTTGAGGTTTTTTCTCAACTTGACTCTGATTCAGACGAAGAAATACTTCTGAAGCAATCAATGCTCCGAGTACAGTTGTAAAACTATAGAAGGGAAGGCTTGAATACAATCCTTCGAAAATATTCGGTCCAAATGTTCGTGCAGGATTCATCGATGCTCCTGTCAGTGGCCCGAAGATAAATGCCAGTAAGGCGACAACAAAGCCAACAAAAAAGGCAATAGAGATATGGGTTTCAGATCGAACAACAATCCAATAGATGCTTGCCATCAAGGTAAAGGTAATGAAAACTTCAATCAGGCCACCAGTGAACATCGAAATGTCATCGACCACTCGTGTTGGGCCAGCACCCTGAAGCAAGAATGCTGCAAAAAAAGCGCCACCTAATTGAGCGAAAATATAGGGCAATAACGCCTCTTTTTCAAGGTGTCCAGTTCGACAAAAAGCAATTGATACTGCAGGATTGATGTGCGCTCCACTGATTGGCTGAAAAATCAAAATGGCAACGGTCACCGCAACTCCGAATGAGAGCGAGATGACCAAATTGGAAGCACCGTAAGCAACACTGCCGCAACCCACGCCAACCATCAGCGCAGTTCCAATGAACTCCGCCATTGCTCTTCGCATCATGGACAATGGTTTGGCCCTCATGTTATGTTCTTTGCTAAATAGGTAAATTGGAAGGCTTGATATGGCAACGGTGAAGAAGGAAAGGTTACTGGTTCAACCATGGGGTCCGAAGAGAAAGTGATGGGCATCGCTCAACTTCTTCATTTTCAAACCCTGGTCACCACTGGAGCATTGTTCCTTGGAATAATTGCCGTACAACTTCTTTCTTCTGAAGCAGGCTACGATAGTCTTGTCGTCACCTTCATCATCGCTTGTTTAGCCCTCGGTTTGCTGATTTATTCTGCAGACTTTTTCATTGAAGGGGCGAAAGGATTAGCACGGAGAGGCGGTTTACCTGAAGTTGTTATTGGTTTGACAATTGTCTCCATCGGAACTTCATTGCCGGAGATTCTTGTCACGACGACGGCTGCTTCCGATGTGGCCATGAAACCAGAAGTAGCGGATTTCGCAATCGGGGGAATTCTCGGTTCTATTTTTGTTCAAATCACTCTCGTCATGGGCATTGTCGTGGTCAATAAAGGTCTCAAGATAAGAGAATCATGGTTGAAGCGTGATGGTCTCATCATGTTGCTTTCAGTCTTGATTCTCACTTTCTTCTTACTTACAGATCATACCTTGGAACGTTGGGAATCAGTCATTTTGATTTCATTGTATATTGTCTATATCTCGTGGTTACTCACGAATCGGAAAGAAATACAGTTGGAAGAGGAAGAACTCGAAGGTGATGTGGCAGTTCGGGGTTCGAACTGGAGTGTTGCAGCCTACTTCATCATGGTCGTCTGTGGACTGGCATTTGCAGTGTTCGCCGCTCATCACTTAGTCGAACAAGCTCGTCTGATCGCTATTGAACTCAACGTACCTCACGCCATTGTGGGTACGACCGTTTCCGGTATTGGAACTTCGTTACCTGAATTAACCATAGCCATGATGGCTGCAAAGCGAAGTCAGGGTGTTGCGATTGGAACATTGATTGGTTCCAATATTACCGACCCGCTGCTTTCGATTGGTTTAGCAGGTTTAGTCCACCCGCTCCCTATTACAGATGCTGGTTTTGAACAAATTGTCTACATCATTATTCCGTTCACGATTCTTGGATGTTTTGTCGCTTTATTGATGATGCGAACCTCGTATGAATTTAAGAAATGGGAGGGGTATACATTGATTGCAATGTATCTCCTGTTCCTGATTGCTCTTACGGCATATAACCGTTCATGGATTGCCTTCTAAAAACAATGAAGACATAAGGGGCGACTTCTTCGCCTTCTCCATGGTGAACTTCCAACTCGACGAAATGCAGGAGATGTTGAAGGAATTAGCGCATGAATTTGCGGTGGATGAAATCCGACCACATGCAGAACATTGGGATACTGAATCGGTTTATCCCAAAGAAGCCATTCAGGCCGCTCATGAGATGGGATTGCTTAATTTACATATTTCAGAAGAGTATGGTGGGCCTGGTTTAGGCTCGATGGAAGAAGTTCTTGTCAATGAAGAATTGGCCTGGGGCGACCCTGGGTTTGCTACTGCGGCTTATGCAACATCTCTTGCCTGTGCTCCAATTATCACCGGGGCAACTGAAGACCAAAAGCAGAAATGGCTGAGAATGGTTGCTGAAGATGGAGCCTTAGCCTCGTATGCCGTCACTGAGCCTGGTGCAGGTTCAGATGTTGCGGCGTGCAAGACAAGCGCTCTTCGAGACGGAGATGAATACGTCATTAACGGTTCCAAAATGTGGATTACCGGAGCAGGTTACGCAGATTTCTTCTTTGTTTTAGCCAAGACCGATGTTGATGCTGGCTACAAAGGAATGTCCGGTTTTATTGTTGAGAAAGATGCCGAGGGTTTCTCGCTTGGCAAGAAAGAAACCAACATGGGTCAGCGATGCTCCGATACTCGCTCAATTCAATTTGATGACGTCCGAGTTCCTGCAGACCAATTGATTGGAGGTTCTGAATCAGGTGGTTGGATGAACGCTATGAAAGCCTTTGATATGAGTCGTCCAAACATTGCTGCTCATGCGACAGGACTCGCTCGTGCTGCCTATGAGCATGCCTTGCAGTATTCAGGAGAAAGAGAAACATTTGGAAAACCTCTTCATCGGCATCAAGCAATACAATTCCTCTTAGCAGATATGAAAACAAAAATCGAAGCCTCGAGGATGTTGACGTGGAAGTCTGCCGCAGATTCTGATGCAGGCATCAAAAATACGGAATCAGCAGCACATGCAAAGCGTTTTGCTGCTGATACTGCCATGGAAGTTTCTACCGATGCTGTGCAGGTCTATGGTGGATATGGATACTCGGAAGAATACCCTGTTGCTCGCTTGATGAGAGCTGCTAAGGTCATGCAAATTTATGAAGGGTCTTCACAAGTTCAAAAGATGATAATCGGTCGTGAGATTACCAAAGACTTGTGATTACTTGTCCAATAATTTATCTTCCATTATTTCCCAGTAATCGATGATCTGCTGCTCTTTTTCCTGCTTTTTTTCCTCAGCTTCTTCCTGTTCCTGTTGGGCCAGTTCAAGGTCGCGCATTTCCTCTTCCCATGCCTGTTGAAGAGCATACATTTCATCTGCTGATTCATGCATTTCCTCATCTGCATCCTCCATCTCTTCATCATCCCATTCTTCCGGATAATCCCATTCGCCTTCAACCATATCTTGGGTGACAATCATCGTGTCTTGAAAGATGACAATATCCTTGAGCATTGGCCGCTTACAGACAATAAATTGGGCCAGCATTGGAATTTTTAGAGCCGTTTTGATATCGTTAAACAGTGCCAAAACCAATGAAACGATTCGGTCTCCAATCGGTAGGCTTTGGTTTTTGGAATGTAAGCAAAGGTTGACAGAATATTCGCTTTCGTTGATGACATCATTTTGCCATCGTCCAGCCTTAACTGCGATTGACCATTCCGGATGATGAGGAATCGAAAACTCATTGATTCCCTGGAAATTTGATTCAATGCAATACCAGCGATGTGATTCTCCCTGCAATCGTACTTTGATTGACTCATGGGTCAATGTGACCATTTCGACCGCCGGTGTATCTTTTGCTACAGATTGCAACATCTCTATGGATCGAAGTTCCGGCTCCGACATTCGGTAATTTTCTTTTGACATGCGTGTCGAGTGCATCGAGTGTATATCAAGAGTAAAGAACAAAACCCTCGACCTTGAGTTGTGTCTATGGCCAAACTTTGCCCCGCGGTGATTCTTGCTGCAGGTGCCAGTCAGCGCCTTGGGCAGCCGAAATCATTGGTCCCCATTGGAGAGACTACCCTTGTCGGACTTGCCTTTCGAAAGTTGATTGAAGCGGGTTGTTCACCAGTTCTCATTGTAACTCGAAGTGAACTTTCTGTCGCCGTCATGCAAGCCGCTGTTGGCTCAACAGTTCTTGTCAATACCTCACCCGAACAAGGTAGAACGGGGAGTATTCAGTGTGGCCTTTTGTCACTTGCTGGTGACAAAGGGCGCATGCCGAAACGGGTCGTTATAGCCCCAGTAGATCGGCCAGGATGGAAGGTGTCAGATGTGACCTCTCTTCTTGTATCGCAACGCAGTTCCACACTCGCCTCAAACGGCCGCAGAGGTCACCCATTGCTTTTGGATGAGCATGCCATCAATTCCGTTCTCGCAGCATCGCCTGAACGGCCTTTACGTGATTTAGTTACCTTTGAGGAAGTGGTCGTCAATGCTCCTCTTCTTGGATTAAATATCGACACTCCTGAAGATCTCGACTTGTTGAAGCAACATGAATCCTCTTTGCTTGAAATTGGCTAATGTCTTGAGGGCAAAGGGTATGAGCCACCCCCTCAAGCGGACAACATGACTGCGAAGGTGATGACTTGGGCTCTTTCGCGTCTTGCTCAAGGGCAACGAGTGGCTCTCGCGAGCGTCGTTGAAACGGCAGGCAGCGTTCCTGGGAAAGTAGGTGCTCGATTAGCTATGGCTGCTGATGGCCAGTGGTTTGGAACGGTAGGTGGAGCTGGATTGGAGATGAAAGTTCTCCAACGTTGCCGTGAACATCTCATCCATCATCATCAGGCGTTCGGTGAAGTGCTCCGATACGGGTTGAATAAAGGGGCGAAGGGCTATGAAGTAACGCCGCTTGATTCTCTCTGCGGCGGCCAAGTGTCGCTGGCAATCGAGGTGCTCATTCCTATGCCACATGTTCTGTTGATGGGTGGAGGTCATTGTGGTCAAGCTCTTGCTCATTCATTGGATGCACTGGGCTGGGACTATTCTGTTCACGATACTCGAAGTGAATATTCCAGCGAAGAGATGTATCCGAATGCCCAACAGCGTTCATCAGCATCGGTGAAGGACTTCTTGGAGGACCAAACACTCGACAGTCTTGGGCGTTTTTCTGATGTTTTACTTCTTGGTCATGATTGGTCAGAGGACGAAGAGCGTCTTCGCATGCTTCTTCACCTCTTCAATGAGAAGAATGCAACTCCAGATGGACAACAAGGCCCTCGAATCGGCGTCATTGGTAGCCGTTCGAAATGGACAGCCTTCGAGAAAGTGTGTCTCAAGGAAGGCATCGAACAATCGATTCTCGATGCAGTCGTATGCCCTATTGGGTTGAACATTGGTGCAGAATCACCTGAAGAGATTGCTGTAGCGGTTGTTGCTCAGATTATGGCTTCATTCAAAGGAGCTGATGCCAATGCTCCTACGTGGCGTGTTTAACTTATTTTTGAACAAATATGCGTTCTCTAAAGTAGCGTAATTCCTCAATAGATTCAAGAATATCATCCAATGCGAGATGGGCACCCTTCTTTTCATAACGCCCAGATTCAGGATACCACCTTCGAGCCAATTCTTTGATTGTAGAGACGTCAATCATCCGATAATGAAGATGTTCGACCAGAAGAGGCATCTCTTTTTCCATGAATTTCTTATCGTTCCAAATACTGTTTCCACAGAGAGGTGCTGTGCCATGCGGGACCCATTTTTGGAGAAAGGCCAATGTTTGTGCTTCGGCCTCTTGACATGAAACGCTTTCATGACGAACCCGTTCTACCAATCCGCTAGCAGTATGATGGGTTGTGTTCCATTCATCCATTCCTGCAAGCAGTTCTTCTGAAACTGTTACGGCAAGGTTCGGCCCAGTTGCCAGAATATTGAGTTCTCCATCGGTGATGACGGTAGCAATTTCAAGAATGGATTCTTTCTCGATATCAAGGCCAGTCATTTCAAGGTCAATCCAAACCAAGCGTTCATTCTCTTCACCCATGATTTCGCCAAGAGGTGGAGGTTTTTGAATTGGGCGTAGGGTTATGAAGTTCTCATCGGAGGGGCGACCATGGCGGATGAAGCGGGTTCCACGATTTCTGAGAACCCTTTCGATGATGCTTCTCAGATGAATCCGAAAAACCTCATTACAGTCGGAGCACTCTCTTTTTTACTCATTTTCTCCTTTTTTGCACTTTCCTTGTCTGGAGATTCTGCACCGATGTTGGTGTCTGAAGAAACTGAGGAAAGTGATGACTGGCGTGCTTTTTCAGTCGTCGCACCTGTCGATACGGGAATCAATGTGTACCACGATCATTTCCGTACAAATGAGACCTACCCCGATTGGCTTTTGGATGAACTTGGCGTCAATAAAGTCTGTGACTTGACTTTCAATGGTTCTTGGCAAGAGCGATATGAGGCAGATAGAGAATCATGCTGGGATACTTTGAATGCGAGCGATATCGTCGCTTTTCCCGGAACCAAAATCATTGGCCATTCACCCGATGGTGACAGTGATATTTTGATTTTAGATGACCCAAGTGACGGTCACGGTTCTGCGGTAACTGGAGCAGTTCTCAACGCGAACCCTGATGCGGTAATTTTCTTTGTTGAAGGGTTCAGTACCGAAGCGGTGATTGCTGCTGCAAATCAACCACTCGTCGATGTCATTTCAACCTCTTTTGGAGCGCCAGGTTCTGTCCCCGTTTCTGGAATTGAACGAGGTACTGAAATTGCGGTTGTCGAGGAAGGTAAAATGCACGCCGGAGCAGCCGATAATAGCCCATCTCCTGCCATTCAAGATTCGACGGCAGGACCTCCGTGGTCGATTGGAATCGCGGGGTATGCTGAAGAAGGCGATGATCAAAAAGAAATCATGTCGGGTTCTTACCCGGATATCTCAGCAGACTGGACTCAGTATCTACCAAATCACGATGACATCGATGGATATCATGAAACTTCAGGAACCTCCTTTGCAACGCCTCGTACTGCTGGTATTCTTTCCTATGTGTTGCAATCCTTGCGCTTTGAATTCAATGATGATGGCTCTGGTGCATCACCTGAACAACGTCAAGGGATGTTAGTTGACGGAACGGACAGTGACGGAAATCCTGTCCTTATTTCCAATGCTGATGTTCGTGAAGCCCTGAACCTCTCTGCATGGTATCCTGAACTTGATTGGGATCCGACCTCAGGAACGATGCCGATTTCACCTGTAGCACCGTGTACGCAAACTGGCTGGGGTTTTGTCAATCTTTCAAATATCGAGCCAATGATTGCGCATCTCAATCAATCATCTGAACTTTCTCAAAGGCCAGGAGACGTTGTGGCTTGTATGAATGCGAATCAAGACATGAGAGAGGCGTATTGGAATGCTTATCCATCCTCACCGGTCGAAGGTCACGAACTGTTCGTCACTGGTTCTCAAGGTGTTGAAAGGCGTTTATTTTGATTAAACGCTAACCCAATCGATGACGATTTGTCCGTTTTCATTGAGTCCAACAATTGGTTTGTATCCTTCGTGTGGCGTACTTTCAATAGATTTGATAATCGCATCTAATTTACCAGCAGGAAGCCGAATTTCAAAACCATGCGGAGTCGAGATTGTATCCGGAAGTGGGAGTTCTTCAACGACTTCCGACTCCTCTTCGTCAAGATTTTCGAAGATATCTTCAATTTCCTTTTCTAACAATGGCTGTAAAGTTTCAGTGCTCTCTTCTTCAACTTCATCTTCTTCGAGATCTTCCAAGACTTCCTCTTCCAACACCGGTTCTGGAATATCCAAATTTATGTTTGCTTTTGGATTGAAGGCAGGCTTTGCGATGACTGCTTGAACTGCTTGTACGGCTTGAGGTTGATTGGGTTGTTCCTCTTGATAAATTCCGATATCATCATCCAATCTCTGCATGGTGAGGAAGCCCCATCCCAGTGCAATAAGACCGACACCTACGAACGAAAGAGCCTGCATAGTGTCGTTATTTACATCAATCGAAAAAGCTGTGAAAGATAAAATTGAGCCGTATCCTCCGAAAATCCGTCGCCAGCGGGCTTCGTGTTCTGGCGCATAGCCTTGAATCCCAACTGCGATGAGAATGACGGTTGTAAGTACCCATGCAAAGGACCATTCGTTAATTTCACCGAACATGAAGAATATTCCAACAATCGCACTGAGTATCCCGGCCATACCGAGGCGGTCAAGGAAATCAAGGAATGTTTCATCACTTTCCCATTCGAAGAATTCGAGGTCATACACTCTGTCATTTTGCAAAGCTAACCAAGAAATAGCAAGCCCTTCAATGGCTAAGAAGAGACCTATTGGAACCCCAATCTCGATGCCAACATCGGTTTGCACGATGAGGTTTGCTAATGCAATAGCGTGAATTGCAGGAACAAAGAAGAGTGCATTTGAATATCCTTTCAAGAGAATATCTCGGGTGAGTAAAATCGCTCCTGCAACAGTACCCAATCCGAGGAAAGCCTCGAAACTGAGGATAAAGAAGACGTAAGTGGTGATGTAGAGTGTATCGGCAATCTCCTCTCTTTTCTCCAAAGAAACGACCATCTCTTCTCCTTCAGGCGTATTTTTGAACAACAGGCCTCTACCGTTCATGATGGTTAACATCAGTGCTGAACAAGCCGTAATCAAAGAACTCCAAGAAAAGGATTGTTCGATGACTCTGTCGGTAAACACTTCCTCAATACCCATTCCAACCATAAGGCTGAACATTAATCCAATGTGAAGAATGACGATTGATTCGAGTCGTCCTGTGTTCCAGGCATTGAAGATAAGATATGCGCACATGATTGCAGGAATCCATCCAACACTCGATGTTGCAGCAAGTATTCCAACCAAAATCCATCCCCACACTCCAAACCACGGCAAAGGTTCACGACCGTTTTCACTTTCCTTCACATACATGTGATCCATAACGAGAACGTATGCCATTTGCAAGGTGATGAGTATGCCTCCCAATTTAGAAAGTGTCAAAAATCCCCATTCAGAAAACTGATAACTTGGTTCCAGCCATTCAATCAGATATCTGCCAATTCCTGCAGACTCAAGCCAATGTGAGTTGAGTATGAACAATGCAAATGGAGAAATCATGAGCGGCCAAACATGGCGATGTTTGACGCACCGCACTGTGACCAAAGAGAGCATTGAGAGCAGCAGCAACCCTCCTGAAGAGTCAAGGCAAGCAATACATACCAAGCCAAACATTGCCCATGCGTCTGCCTTTGGAGAGAGCGCATCGATATCAATTCCGCGTTTGGTAATCAATGAATTGACGTAAAGCGGAGCGCTTAGGAGAATGAGGTCTAAAACAATTGGAATGGGTAGAATACTTACGCCTGAATATTCGACATCCGTTTGCATTTTACCTCTTACTATACTCAAACTGAAACTGATTGGAAGAGCGATGGTGAACAGTACCCAAACGCCTGCTGAACGAACAACGGAGGAAATGACTTTCATTTGTTTAATCTCGTAAACCAGTCCACCTATGGGTAAGAGCAAGAGCAGTGACCATGGTTCCTTGACCAGAGATTCCGTTCCTGGAACGTCAAACTCAGTTGCCCATGGATTGACCATTGTAATGATGCTGAAACTCATCATGAAAAACGGAACAAGGAGTGAGAGTCGAGTTAACTGACTCCAACTGTTGTGCAGAATCCATTCATCACTGACAGTCTCCAATTCACGGTTAGGTTCAGTCCAAGAATTTGTTTCCGGATTGTAGACTGGAGCGTTTGTAACAGTAACACGTTTGGCCCAGTTAAAGAGGATTCCAATATCCAACTCAAGGTTCCGAACAGGATACAACACCACATAAGTCAATGCACCGAGAATGAAAATTTGATAGTTGAAATGCTCGGGAAGTGGCACATTATCCATGAAAGCCGGAACATCGATTCGGTCGAGCAGAGTGAGAAGAATCATCGATGCGGCCGCAATAAAGACAACAAGTGTTGCTTGTCTTTTGTCCTCAAGTGGGCTTTCAATTTCGATTTTACTAAACGAATTGCGTGCAAGATAAAGCATGTAGATGACAAAGATCCATGGCATGAACCAATCTTCAGCCTGGAGAATGGTCCGCGAAAGGACGAGTGATCCGAGCATTACCAGATGCGTCCAAGTTGAAATCTTGTCTTTTTGACGAGCAATTTCTGAGATTACAAACAGAGAGATTGGAATGACCACTTGCATGTAGTTCATTCCAAACGTTTCCGAAAGTGGTTTATCGGCGAAATTGGCGAAAAGGTCGGTAAAGAAGTAAGCCAAAGCCAGAGCGGTAAAGGTGTAGTCTGCAACCCATCTTCGTGTTGCTTTAGCAAAAAACAGCATGTAAGGTACCATCAGGAGTGTGATCATCCAAGGTACGACACTTCCGTCGTTTGGCAGCATGACAAGAGCAGCTGCTAATCCAATTGGCATCCAAGGAACTCGTCGCTGTTGAACTGCAGGGAAGTAGAAGACCAAGACAGCAATCCACAGAGCGGCACTCAATCCGAAAAGATGGTCGATTTCCATTGCAGTTGATTTAATGGGGCCGAGGTGAAGATTGAGCCCTTCAATTCGAGCGATATACATGGCAAAAACAATTTCACCAACCAAAACAATTGATGCTTTTTGAATCAATTCCGAACGTAGTTCTTCCTTCGATGCGTAATAGGCTTGAATAGCGATGATGAAGATAAGTAGAGATAATGCTCCTCCTTCACCACCGACTTCTGCCCCAGTGTTGAAGACTTCGAAGAGAATAGGCGTAAGGCCAGAAACAACCGCCACTACCACAAAGTTCAACGCTTTATTCGAGCGAAGCGCCATCTCCATTCCAGCGAAACTCAGTAGGATTAACGAGAGCCCCATTTCGTATGAGATCTCATTGTTCGTCCAACTCATCCAAGGTCCCATTCCTGCTCCTACGAGGAGCAATATTGGGGCATAAGCGGCGACTGCACGACCAAAGCCGGTCGACCCTTTGTAACGCTTAAGCAGAGCAATTTGCCCACATACCAATGCGAGAATCGCTGCAGTTTGAACATAGATTCCGTTCGCATTTGGATGCCAATCGACCGTATCACCAGTGGTTGAGTCTACCAATACTCCAGAATTGAATTGTTCCGCAGTACCGAAAATTTCCGTCCAACCTTCTCCGGTGACGACTCCAATGAGCCATCTTGTCCCCCAAATCATTCCAATTGTGGCGAAAAAGAACCCTACACCAAGCATATAATCTTGAACTTCATACAAGACATAGTCATTCTTTTTACTTTGAAGTTCAATCCATCCAATGGTGATTATTGCAGATACCAGTCCTCCGATGAAGATGATAAAGAAATCATCATTTGTAGCATCTTCCGCAAATGCGATACTGAATAAACCACCCCAAATTGCTGCTAAAGCGATACCCATCATAATAAGTTGAGAAAATTTAAGCAGTGCTCGGCTTGATGCATCCATTATGACGCCTGGAGCATTCACAATCATGGGCTGTTCAACAGGTGCAGATTGAGTAAAAATCGAATCAGCAGGTGTTGGAATGTTGGCTTTAGCCAATAATCCCTGAGTTGATGGTTGGGTTCTTCGAGGTGCGGAGCGTCTTGGTGCAGGCATGAGAATCAAACTTTCCATCGCCAAATAGGATTTAACAATTGACCCGTTCATTCAATTTAAATGCCCTAAAATACTCGGATTCTCATCGTTCAAACCTTTCTGCACTTTGCTTCAATGGGTTCAAAAGTCGGGGGCTGTTGGGTTGAAGTGGTGAAAAGATGTTTGCATCACGAAAAGCAATTACTTTACTCTGTTTAGGAATTATGGTTCTGCCTACTTTGGCTATGGCCGCCCCTGTCTCCATCACTCCGGATTCTACTGAAGAAGTCGGTTGGTGGGTTGATACAACCGTGGACAGGAACGGAAACGGCATTGGTGACATGATTGAAGTTCACAAAGACAGTCCTCTTTTCCTTGATGAAGACAACACGCTTCCGCTGATTGTTGATTTTGACCACACGCCAGGGGCTGCAGAAGTTGCTTTACTTGAGCGAGAAATTGAATTTCAACACCAGTGGACCTTAGAGGGCATTGATGCTTTAGCTGGTCGTGTTCCAGTCGACCGAATCCTCGATGCTACAACTCTTCCAGGAGTCATTATGCTCGAACTCGATGGCATTCTTTCAATCGCAAATGGTGATGCAGCAGTTCTTCACGGTGTTGACACAGTCTGGGCCGATACAGGATACGACGGTGCAGGTTCATCAGTTGCCATTATCGATACCGGTATCGATGGAGCTCATGCCAGCCTTGATGACCTTGACGATGATAATTCAACCGACGATCCGAAGGTTATTGCTTTTTATGACCCTGTTAACAATCCATCACTGACCAATGGAACTGAAGTATTCCCTTACGATGATCAAGGCCATGGTTCACACTGTGCCGGTACAACTGCGGGAACCGGTGCACCAAATTACGAACACATTGGAATGGCGCCTCAAGCCTTCCTCGTTGGCGTCAAAGTACTCGATGCTGGCGGTTCTGGCTCTTTCGCTACGGTCATGGCCGGAATGGAATGGACGGTTGAAAACCGCTACAAATACAATATTCGTGGGGCTTCAATGAGTCTAGGCGGTCCAGGTCTTGCAGAGTGGGCCTCATCCGACGATGACAGCGTCAATCGCTATGCCAATGAAATGATGTCTGCAGGTATCGCTATTTTTATTGCAGCAGGAAACAATGGCGTGTCTGCTCAAATAGGAACTCCAGGTTCCGCTGAAGATGCGATTACCGTCGGCGCTCTTGACAAGAATTCTGCCATTGCTATTTATTCAAGCCAAGGCCCTACTGAAGAAGGTCGAGTCAAACCAAACGTGGCTTATGTCGGCAGTAACGTTATGTCGGTTGCCTTCAACACCGGTGACCAATACACCGACATGTCTGGAACCTCAATGGCCACACCGGGTGCTGCGGGAGTTGCTGCTTTGATGTATCAAGCAAATCCGGATTTATCTCCTTTCGATATCAAGAATATCATGCAAGAAACAGCGACTTATCGCCTCTGCGTTTACATGGCTGCAAACGAACCTTGTCTCGAAGATGCGATTCCAAAG
This sequence comes from Euryarchaeota archaeon TMED99, assembly GCA_002170315.2. Taxonomy (GTDB): domain Archaea; phylum Thermoplasmatota; class Poseidoniia; order Poseidoniales; family Poseidoniaceae; genus MGIIa-L1. Next base: position 10,754 of record NHFA02000015.1, on the reverse strand, counting down.
AACCGTCAAAACAACGTCTACGGTCACGGTGAGGTTCGCGCCCTTGATGCCGTCTATGAGGCTGCAGAGCGTGATTATGAATTTGATACCTCACTGGACATCACCCTTTCTACAGAAGTTGGGAAAGACAGTCGAATCCACATGTTCCCTGACGGTTTCATTTCCTATTCAGCGCTTGGAAATGTCGATACCGTTCAATGGCGAAGCAACCACTTGCGAGACGATTGGTCAAACATTCACAGCTTTAGCCCAGGTGATGCCAGTGGCACATTGATGGCGATTGATATAATCCACCAACTCGAGCATTTGCCCGGTATTGATGTGGAAGGAAACCACACTATATCCTTCCGTGGGATCAAAGCAAATGATACAGGAGGTCACTCCTCTTCGCCTTTGATTTCTTCGAACATCATGCTTATGGATGTCGATTCAGCATTTGAAACAAATGCAGAAAGCAGCGAAATGTCCGGTACAACGCTCGTTGTTGGACTCAGTGTTTTCGTCATCTTGTTTGTTCTTGTTCTCTTGGTAGTCAATATCATTTCGAACAAAGAAGAAGGAACTCTTGCAGGAATTGACTTCAACACTCTCTCCGAAGAAAAGTGAATGATTCTCTCTTGAAAACGATGAATCCTCATTTCATTTTGGAATCCCCATTCTGGCTCATTTCCGGAGATGAACTCAAAAGTTAGAACATACGGGTTTGTTCATGCGCTGGCCCAAGGACCCTTCCGGAAAAGGCCATCCTAAGACGAACCGAATTTACCGAATTCTGCGGCGTCTTTCACGTTCTATCGTGAGTATTTGGTTTCGAGAAATCAATATTGTGGACGATGAAAATATCCCTCCGGAAGGCGGTGTGATTTTCATTTCATGGCATCCAAGTGGTTTGATTGACCCGATGCTCATGCACGCATCACTTCCTGGAAAACTTTCGATGATAGCCAAGCATACGCTGTTCAAAGTCCCAATCCTGGGTCGATTGATTCGTGGAGCAGGAGCCGTACCCATCGAACGTTCACAAGACTCAACAGACAAGCAGGGTTCCAAAAATCGAAATCAGCAACAACTCGACAGCGTAGCATCTGTTGTCGCTGATGGTGGCCGACTGATTATTTTCCCCGAAGGTAAGACACATACCGATTCGACCGTCAAACGGGCGCGCTCAGGGGCCGCCCGAATCTTACTTGCTGCTCGTCGAAAAGCCGAACTTGAAGGGAAACCTTTACCGCAATTGGTGCCTGTTGGCTTGCATTATTCTGAGTCTTCAACTTTCAGAGAAAGAGCAGCAGTCATCGTTGAACGCGTCATGCAATTCAATCCAATTCCAAAAAGAACCGATGATGAAGAAGAACAGGACAGGTTGGATCGTGCTTGGGTTAGTGAAGTTACTGACGCCATAGGAATTGAACTCCAACGTGCGAGTCTCTCAAAGACGACATGGAGGGAGAGAACTCTCATTTGGAAAAGCCGAAGTCTGGCTTATGCCGAGAAAATTCGTCAATCAGGTAGTAAGTTGGTCAAACCGACGTACGCTGAATCTGTATTGGGTGCCCGGCGCGTACGAGCGGGATGGGAATATCTTGCTTTGAATAACCCTTCAATGACGACAAAGATGGTTCAGGAATGCGAGCATCACTTCGAAGAACTTGAGCAGCGGAATTTGACTCCACTCGATGTTGATGCCAGACCAGACCGCCTTACGCGAATTGGCTCTTTGAAACTGTCAATCTCATGGGCTTGGTCTGCAGTTTGGATGCTTGGACTCATTTCATGGAGTGCTGTTTTTGGTAATCTCGTGCCTTATCGAGCAAATGTAACAACCATCAAGATTATGAAAAAGAGAGGTGCTGATCAATCGATTATCGGTACGCTAAAAGTTATTTCAGCAGTAATATTCTTCCCGCTTTGGTGGATTGTCGCGTCGTCTGCATTGACGTGGATGCTGCTTTCGAGCGCTAGTCCAGTCAATGAATTCTTACAATTGCATTGGCTTTTAGCAATGCTTACTGAACTGCCGTTTTGGTTCGTTTTCATACTCTTGTTCTTTTGGTGGCCTACGTCCGCGAAACTCCACTTGCGATTATATGCTCGTCTTGTGGTTAAGTCGCGTCAATTGCAGCGTTGGAAAGCTTGGAAGGACGATGAGCATAATTGGGATGAACTGGTTCAACGCCAACGTTTACTCGCTGGACGGCTGGTTGGACTTGGCGGTGATCTTATCCTGCCCGGCGATCCAGATTGGGTTGACCCTCCAGCCGGTAAAGACGATGTCGAATCGGTCAAAAAACGTCAGACTCCAACTGTTTGATTCACTCAACATGCAACCCTAGCGACAGAGAGCATCCCGTATGTTGATATGCAGGCATCGGCACGTCGCCTTTGGCGACTGGTTATGGTAGGCAGCGAACACATCGAAATGATACCTGCTCCAGACAACCAAATCTGGTCTGCAAACGTGAACGGCACTCCAGTTGAAGTGCTTGCTCCATCCAATGCAATTCTTCTTGATGTTCTGCGCGATAAAGTTGGCACTCTGGGCGTAAAGCGCGGGTGCGATCTTGGCACATGTGGCTGTTGCACCGTCATGGTCGACGGCAAGCCACGACTTTCTTGCTTATGCCTCGCAGGTCAAGTCGAGAACACATCGATCACCACAGTTGAAGGATTGGCCAATGGCGCTCACCTCGCTCCAATACAGGCTTGTTTTGCTGAATACGGTGGCTCACAATGCGGTTTTTGCACCCCAGGTTTCCTTATCAGTGCTCAAGCATTATTGAATGAAAACGATTCACCAACCGACCAAGATATCGCTTGTGCAATAGATGGAAACCTTTGCCGTTGCACCGGATATCAACAAATCATTGAATCGATACAAGGGGCTGCTGCGATTCACCGTGGTGAAGTCGAACCACCAGCGCCCGCAAGCGACCCACATCCAGACCCTCATCCTGAGGGCCCCGAAGAACCCAATATGCCTCCAGGCCACGCACGGTGATTACATGTCAGGAGGATATCGTCAACAACCAGGTGGTGCGGGTGGCACGACTCGTAAAGATGGCAAGCGTGTTGCGGGTAAGCAAGCATTCCCCCCTCCTGGGTCTGGAGGTTCGAGGCCGAAAATGGCTCCTCGTGACCTTGATTATATTCCTGAGTCAGTCGGTGGAAAAGAACCGCAACCCGCAGGCTCACACATTCATGACCGCGCCCGAACAGGTACCAGCGTTGGTAAAGAAATACCTCTGGTCGATTCAAACGCTAAAGTGACCGGTCAAGCTTGGTATGGTGATGACGTTCGATTGCCTAACGAAGTCATTGGTAAGATTTTACGTTCACCTCACCATTATGCACGGATTAAATCCATTGATACTTCTCGCGTTGAAGCCCTGCCGGGTGTTCTTGCTGTGGCCACTGGTGCTGATTCACCTCACCGATTCGGCGTATTACCTGTTACCAAAGACGAGCATGCAATGGCTGTTGAGAAAGTACGTCACGTTGGAGATTTAGTGGCATGTGTTGCTGCAATCGATGAAGCAACGGCGCTTGAAGCCCTCAATTTATTCGATGTTGAATGGGAAGTTCTCGAGCCAGTCTTCGACCCTAAAAAAGGACTTGAAGATGCAGATGAACCGATTCATTGGAGAGGGAAATACCATTTGGCGAAGACCAACGTTCAAAAGCGAGTTTTCCAAGAATTTGGTGACCGTTCATTGGTTGAAAAACCACATGCTGAGTCTCATGGGAAGTGGAAAATGGCCGGCGTTCATCATGGTTTTACTGAACCTCATGCAGTCGTTGCTCACTGGGACCCTAACGGCCGCTTGCAACTGTACACACCTCAACAAGTTCCTCACTACACACATCGCGCTCTTTCAACTGTCCTTGACGTCCCTATGCACCAAATCAACGTCATTCGAACCTTTGTAGGCGGAGGTTTTGGAGGCAAATCTGACCCGTTCCCCCATGAAATGTGTGCTGCAATTCTTTCCCGAAAATCGGGAAGACCTGTTCGTATTACATTCGATAGAGAAGAAGTATACTGGATCAATCGAGGTCGACATCCGAGTCACATCGAAGTCAAAATGACTGCAGATGAAGATGCTCGGATTTCAGGATTTGACATCGACGCTCTCATTGACGGCGGAGGATTTGCTTCTTTTGGACACGTCACTTCCTATTACAATGGAGTGTTGGCGACGGCTCCATATGAACTCGGTTCGTTTCACTACACTGGTGCGAGGGTCTGGACAAACAAACCAGCATCAGGTGCTATGCGTGGCCACGGTGCAGTAAACACCAGATGTGCTGTTGAGGTCGGGTTGGATGAAATGGCAGAAACAATGCAAGTTGATCCAATTGATTTGCGCCTCGCGAATCTTCTTCCTCCACACAGCAGGACCATCAGTGGTTTTAGAATCACTTCAAACGGAATGCGTGAAGCACTTGAAAAGGTTCGAGAAGGGTCAAATTGGGATGAGAAATTCCGCCAGTTGCCTCTCGGCAAGGGTATTGGAATCGGATGTGGATTTTTCATCTCTGGCTCAGGATTACCGATTCACTGGGATCCAAATCGCTTCCCTCATGCAACGGTCCACATGCAAGTGGATATGGACGGGGGCGTCACTGTTCACACCGGTGCTGCAGACATCGGACAGGGTTCGACAACTGCTGTTGCCCAAGTTGTTTCTGAAGTTCTCGCTCTTCCTATCGAAATGATTCACGTCCGCAGTCATGAAAGCGATACTTCTCCTGTTGACCTCGGCTCGTATTCAAGCCGTGTGACCTTCATGAACGCAAATGCAGCTATCCGTGCTGCTCTAGAAATACGTGAGCAGATACTCAATGCGGCATGGGATATTCTCGGTTACCATCCTGATAATCTTGTTTTGAATGACCGCCGTATTTACTACAAGCATGACCCAGCCATCGGCGTCTCTTATCTCAAGGCACTTCACAAAGCGCAAGAAGACAAGGGGGCATTGATTGCCAGTGGCGCCTATCGTTCACCTCCAATGGGCGGCGTTCACAAAGGGGCAGCGGCCGGGCTCGCTCCAGCATACTCGTTTTCATCCTATGTCGCTGAAGTCGATGTTGATGTTGAAACTGGAATGATAAAATGTACCAATGTTTGGGCGGCCCACGATTGTGGTAAAGCCCTCAATCCATTGGCGGTCAAAGGCCAAATCATTGGCTCATGCCACATGGGATTGGGTCAAGTTTTGTCTGAAAAGATGGTGTATGGACGTACCGGACATTTACAAAATCCAAATCTTCTCGAATACAAAATCCCATCCGTATATGAAATGCCACATGTTGAACCAATTATCATTGAATCGTGTGACCCCGAAGGTCCCTTTGGGGCAAAAGAAGCCGGTGAAGGGCCCTTGCTCCCTATCTTGCCAGCAGTGGTCAATGCTGTTTATGACGCAATAGGNATCCGGTTGCGAGACTTACCTCTTACTCCAGATGTGGTTTTCAAAGGAATCGAAAAGGCACTCAAGGCGTCAGAATTTGACGACCCTACCGATTTGCCATCCCCGCGTCTTACTCACAGCCCTTTACAAGCAAAGCTGGTTGCACGTGCTCAAGAACACAAAGTCCGAGATAAGGCGCGTCAACGAACGGAAGATACCAGTCCTTATGTCAATGGAGTTTTGTTTGGCTTTGATCCTAACTTGCCTTTGGAAGACCAAGTTGAAGGTTGGCGTACTGCGACCGAACCAGACCCTGAACAACTTGCTGAACTCGGACTTGCNGGCCGTGCTTGGTTGAAAAAAGAACAACGACAAATGGGAGGTGAACAGTAATGCTGATGCCACCCTTTACCCTCCATAATCCAACAACTGTAGAAGAGGCCTGCGAACTCGCAGGAAAGTTACTTGAAAAAGGTGAAGAGTTTGATTGGGTTGCAGGAGGAACAGATCTTCTTCCAAATTACAAATGGCACATCAATCCAAAGCCACATGTGATTTCACTCGCACGAATAGATGGAACCGATACGCTTTCACTCCATGAAATTGGATGTATGGCTCGCCTTGTGGATTTGACTGTCGAAAACGGTGTCCATCCTTTGATTGTCGAGGCTGCGGGTAAAGTCGCCTCTTCGCTCATTCGCCGCAATGCTACATTGGGAGGCAATCTTTGTTTAGACACTCGATGTTTCTGGTATAATCAAGGTGAAGATTGGCGCCGTTCAATTGATTGGTGTCACAAGGCTGACTGTGGTACTGGTGCAGATTGCCGGGTCATTCCGAATCAAAACACGTTATGTGTTGCCACATATCAAGGCGACATCGCTCCAACATTGATGGTTCTTGATGCAGAGGTTCACCTGATTGGACCTGAGGGATTACGCATCATCCCTCTTACTGAGTTTTACCAACTCGATGGAATGAAGAAGAATGTTCTCAAGCAAGGAGAATTCCTTCTCAAAGTCACAATTTCGAAAGAAAGTGCCCAGCGAACAGGCTCGTATCAGAAACTGCGAGTTCGAGACTCCTGGGATTTCCCTGAGGCAGGTGTTGCCGCATCGTGGATGGCAGGAGATGCATCAACTCTGCAAATCGCCACAACTGCACTTGAATCAATTCCCCGATGCCATCCNGAAGAAGTCGCTGCTCTGCTCGAAGAGGGTTGGAATGGTATGGATTCAGTCAAAGCNCTTGCTTCGAGCATCCGCAATTCAGTCAAACCAGTGAACAATACCTCACTGCCCCCACGTTACCGTAAATCGATGGTTCGTGTTCTCACAAAGAGAGCGGTTGAAAAAATTCTAGAGTGAAGTGATATCATGAAGCAATCTCGTCTGGCATTTCTGATGACCTTTTTGATGAGTGCATCTGTTTTTGGTGCTCTTCCNGTGAATGCTCAAAGTCCTATTGACGGTCAATCTTGGACTCTTGGATGGGCGACAGATATGGACTCAACATACATTGTCGAAATGGATATCGATTGGGATGCAGAGGGAGAAGTTCTTGCCTATGTTGAAAACAATCGTATGGCGCAACTTGAACTGGATTTATCTTATGAATTTGATAGTTGGGTGCCGTTTTCGTTTAGTGGGCCTGAGAGTATTTCAGTTTCTGCAAACAGTAACGATACATTCACTATTAAATTCTCACCAATCGATGATGACGATACCCGTGAATACAATCCCGATAACGCTTCAACATTGACGATAACTGCTGAAGAAAAAGTTGGCGATACTTCTGCCAGTACGCAAGAAATAGATGGCGACGTTAGTGTNCCTCGAGTTTTTGATTTACGCCCAACAGTCACTTTACCAGATGAATCACTTCATGCAGGTTCATGGATTGACATTTCTGCACAATTGGTGAATAACGGTAATGCTCGAGATGCTGTCAAGGAAGCCTCCGTTCAATTCCGTAGTTGCCCACACCTTTCGATGACAGGACTTGATGAATTGGCCAATACTCTGGTTGATACTACAGATGCTCAAAGCGGCAAAGATGTCTTTACGAGTCTTCGGCTTGAAGCTTCTGAAAGCCAACCTAATCGTGTATGTGAGGTCACTCTTTCACTGACGTCTGAAGGTGATGATGCGTCTCGAAGTGTAACTTTTGAACTCGAAGTTATGGCGGTTGAGGTTGATGATTCNCCACAGGATGAGTCAAACCCTGATGATGAAGAGGAGACAAGCAGCCTTTCCCAAGAATCCAATTCCTTGCCATGGGCTGGAGGTATTGAACTTCTCCTGCTCATTGGCCTTGCTTCACTTCGTAAGCATACCCNGTGATAAACTCGAATGACTCTTTTTTTGTTATTTTCGCTGTTTTTCAACGATATTGAAGCGACAGAGTAGATTTGACANTTTNAATTTTCGTCTCTTATTAACCTGTGTCTCCAAATCATGCATGAACAAGCATTAAGTGTGGAGCGAGGTTCCGACGGTTGTTATACTGTTCAAGAGTACGGCAAGCGAACTAGGGGTGAGATATTTGGCAGACGGAGATTCGACAAAAATATCCATCGAAACTTGGCTCAAAGTTGGTCTTGTATCCTCTCTTTTCCTTTCGGTTTTGGTCATCAGTATNGTCAGTTGGGACAAGACAACCGTTCTNTCTCCTTACAACAATNCAGCTGATGAATATTCAATGCAACAATTGACTGAGATGCGAAATGTCGTCGAGTCCAATGATTTCAGCATTGCGAACACCATGTCGACTCCTATGCTTGTCAANGACTGGAACGATCCTCACCGAACCATGCTCATCATTGCTGGTCCTGAGAAGCCTTTCGATGCAGCCGAAGCATCGGCTCTTCACGATTTCGTCACCGAAAAAGGTGGAAAGGTCATCCTTGCCGCGAGTTCAACCAATGCTCAACTCGTTGCATCAGAATTTGGAGTCAAATATTTCGATGCTCCAGTTTATGACGATCAACGCTTTTACGAAGTCGAAGACGACCTTGGCGTTCTCCAACCTGCCGACTACCGAAGATTGTGGTCTGCTGCAAGTATAAGTGAAAACATCAGTGAGATGGGCGATGAACGATTAATTCCTTGCTCTCAAGCAAATATCGCTATCGCTCAAGTCGAAAACTGCCGAATGCCCGTTCTTTTCCACCGGCCAACTGCAATACAAGTTCTCGATGAACAATCTGATTCCGATCGAGAGATTAGTATTCTTGCCGCAGCATCAACATCCGCTCGTGTTGCAAAATTCCCCGATAACATCGACAGTGACCAAAACCCAACATTGGGTGAAGGCATGACTGGGCTTATCATTCGAATCGATTACCCCGTTTCTAACGTGCTTGATAAAAAGCCGAATAACGACTATGGTGAAGTTGATGTGACGGGCTCAATTGTGTTCGTTTCTGACCACTCCGTTCTTGCCAACCACTTGTGGGATGCTGACCTCGCTGAAGAAAACGGCTACCTCCAGTGTACATCTCCTGCCTATGTGGAAAACGGCCACAACTGTTGGGATACCGATCCAGATGGACTTTCTGCGGCTCAAGGTGATACAACTTGGAACGGAAACAGTCAATACTTCTCTGCNTTAATGTATGACATGATGGAATTTGATAACCAAGAATTGTCCACAACCATTACCCGTTCTCCTTCTGAGTTTTACATCGTATTCGACGAAAGTCGTCACGTCTCAAGTGCACTTACTTCTCCTTTTACCGAAGCAATGGGTGCTGTCGTTCTGCTTACCAGCGATGTTGTCCTCAAGTGGCTCATTATCTTGAACCTCTTCGCCCTTCTTGCTATTGCAATCATGGTCGTTCCTGAAAAGGAGAACTGGCGACATGTGTTTGACTTGACTCGATTCAGAGAACGCCCATCGAAATTAGATCCTTCTCAATACCAATTGCGAACNCGNGAAGCNNTGCTNTCNAANGTTCGNCANTTCAATGACCTTACGCGTGANGAATTCATGCGNAAATCCCCTGCGGAGATCATGCAAATGGTCCGNGANCCGCGNNTGGTCGAGCTNATNAGCTCNACCCGTTCCTACTCCAACGAAGAACTNCGGGANNTNATNCCGCAAATTCGNCGTTGGGGAAATTGATAATTGGAGGAAAATAGACATGCAACCCCCCGCCCCACCAGCAGCCCCGCCCGCGCCAGCGCCAGCAGCGCCTGCGGCCCCAGCAGCACCTGCAATGCCTGCACCAGCAGCGCCAATGCCTGCGGCACCTATGCCAGCAGCACCAGCGCCTATGCCAGCAGCACCTGCAATGCCAGCACCGGCCCCAGCACCTGTAGCACCGGCCGCTCCGGCCCAGCCGAAGCACCAGACCAGCCCAGAAAACAAAGAGAANTTGAAGGCCGTCGGNTCGATTGCAAGCGCAATCAGTGCCGAAGTCCAGAAAGTAATTATNGGTAAAGCACACGTTATCGATAATGTTCTGATCAACATNCTTTCCAACGGTAACCTTCTGTTCGAAGATTANCCAGGTCTGGCGAAGACATTGATGACCAACACCTTTGCCGATGCACTCGGTTGTGATTTCAAGCGTGTACAATTTACGCCTGACTTGCTCCCTGCTGACATCACAGGTACGAACATCTATGACGCTAAGAAGGGTGAATTTACGTTCAAACCAGGACCTCTGTTCTGTAACCTTCTCCTTGCTGACGAAATTAACCGTGCTCCACCAAAGACACAAGCTGCTTTGCTTGAAGCTATGCAAGAGAAGCAAGTTACCATTGGTACTGTGACCCACAAGCTCCCAGCACCATTTATTGTTATGGCAACTCAAAACCCTGTCGAACAAGAAGGAACTTACCCTCTACCAGAAGCACAACTTGACCGTTTCATGTTCAAGATGTCCGTTGGATATCCTGACCGTGCAGATGAAGACGAGATTCTTTCCCGTCGTATCTCTCGTGGAAAAGACGCTGTCGAAGTCGAAGTCATCACCAGCCCAGAAATGGTGATTAACATGCAACAAGCATGTGAATTCGTTTACGTCGACCCTGCTCTCCGAATGTATATGGTTGAAGTCGTTTCCCGAACCCGTGAAGATCCACGTGTTTTGGTCGGCGCTTCTCCTCGTGGTTCCCAAGCATTGCTCAAGACCTCCCGTGCTGCAGCAGCACTTCGAGGCCGAGACTTCGTCACCCCTGATGATATCAAAGCAATCGCTGAACTCGCACTTGCACACCGAATTATTCTCAAGCCTGAGCATCAAATCAAGGGCCTAGAAGCTGGTGAAGTGATCCAAGCCATTCTACGAGAAGTTCCTGTGCCAACCGTTTGAGTTGACCAACGTTACTTGAA
>NHFA02000014.1 GCA_002170315.2 Euryarchaeota archaeon TMED99 | reverse complement strand
GATTATTGGCAAGCTTTCGTTTTTCTAGACATATCTCGAGTAAAAAACTCTTCAGCGCCCGTTTGAGGGGAAAGTGCTAGTACCGAGAAACCCGCATCTGATTGACGTCAAAATTGACCTCGAGGCATCCAATCAAAGGGTAGCGTTGTGTTCACTGAAGTTCACGTGAGAACTTCGAGCAAGCGGTCTTGTTCTGCAGCCATACGCAATTCCATTGCAATACGACGACCACTGGACATTGGCTTTCTCCATGTTGCGTTTCCATAGGGGTGGCCAACACTGACGTGAACATTTGTTCCACCACCTAAACGAGGTGCTACATCATAAATGTAGTAATTCATATCCTTATCGATACATGTTTGTAAGCAGAATGGTCCAATGATTCCTGGGTCGTAATGTTCCTTACTCGCAGTAATGAAACGCTCTCCTAATTCAAACGCTTTTTCCAATAAGGATTCTCGAATAGTCGCAGTGTTGTGACCAACAACAGTCATCTCAGGGATTTGCTGATGAGCTGGCATGGTCATCTGTTGAGGTGCAGGTAGACGAACATGGCCATCAAGTGAAGATTCAAACCGCCAATCGACACCAAGGAGTTCTAATTTCTCACCCTCTTCTGCCAGCGGACTGTAGAAAAAGTTGAGGTTGAAAACCGGCCCGATAACATAGCGTTCAATTCGAGCGCCAGCCAGTGATTCTTCATCGATAACACCTTCAGCAAGAAGAGTTTGAGATTTCTCTTGATATTCCTCATACGATGCACAGGTGAAGAATCCTCGTTCGAGTTTCTTCTGAGCATGGTGAAGTTTGACAATCACTAAGCAATCAATATCTTGAGGGTCGGCAATCGCTTCTGGATATGGCAAACCTGCTTTGTCAAGAATCCAATAGTAATCTTGCTCTTCGGTTCTCTCTTCCATGCGCAACATGTTTCGTGAGCCAAACAATGGCACTTTGAACGTGTTTTCGACATCTTCAATCGAAGAATAAGAAGTAAAGGAACGGTTTGGAATGTAAACGACATTTCGCTTTCTCATTTGCTCTTGCATATCAGCATTCATCACGTCGTTAAATGAAGGCATGACAATCGCTTTGTCGACCATGCCTCGAACAACACGGCCTGAAGACGAGCGTTGTGCTTTGAAGTAATTTGCATAGGTCTTGTGACGTCCTTCCTTGCAATAAGCAACCGTTGGAAATCCTTCTTCAATTGCTCCATCGCAAATATCCAAAGCAGAATGTGAAGCGGTCATCCCGATACGAAGTTTCATTCGATCATAATCTTCAACGATGGCTGCAATTTCATCTTTCGACAACATGGGAATCCCTCGGTAATGAATGTGTACAAGGGGGGGTCTTTCATCTCATCGGAGCGAAACACATCAGTCATAACGCTGAAGTTGCATCAATTCTTCTGTAGAGAGCGTATCTCCAGACATCAATTTGCTCATCAAATCTTGGACCTCAACACGAGCGGATGGTCGTTGACCCTCGCCAGCATTTGCACCACGCATTGCACGGAGCATGTCTTGAATAGAGTGCAAGCAACGTAGCGATACAATGTAAGCACGGTGGTTCTTGTCAGCATCTTTCTTTGAAGCACGGAGTTTTCGGTGAGCCGATTCTGCTTTTTCTCGCTGATTGTCAACTTCTTTGTTCCACTGGAGCATCAAATCGTGGGCTTCTTGAGCAGCTTCTGCCGCTTGTTCAACAGCAGCGTGAGCAGTCTCTTGTGCTTCCATTGCAATACGCAATGCTTCTCGAGATTCTTTGAGTTCAGTGTTTGAATCTTCAGAAAGTTTCATTTTCTTGATTTTCGCACTGATTTCCTTCATTCTCTTCATGACTTTCGTTTCGTTCTTACCGGTGTGTCGACCCATCTCAAATTCGTTTTCAAGACGAATGAGTTCTCGGCGAAGAGAATGGATTGTGTCTGGGCGGTCACGGCGTCCTCGACGATTATCGTCACGCTTTTCAGGAACTGCTTCAGGACCTTTTGCAAGGTTCAATGCATCTTTTGACTCACGGACCATCTTGTTTGCTTCTTGACGAACTGCCTTCTTCTCACGAACAATTTCGTTCATTTGTTCACGGATTTCACGTTGTTCGCGTACTTGAACAATCAATTCACGCACTTCGCCGTTCATCTCGTTACGAGTAATGGTAAATTTCTTGGAGTTATCATTACACTCATCTCTTAGCGTTCGGTATTTTGTGGCTTTTTCATCAACCATTTTTCGTCGCTCTTCGAGTTGAGTCTTTAGTTCATCCATTCGTATCTAACCTGGTCTGTGGAAGATTCCCATCTTCTCACGAGGCTTGCGACCGACCCTTCACATTTAACCTCTTCACTGAACGGATTAGATTATTCATCTCTCAATTCTCGGGCAGAGTTCCTTGATTCAGGAAGAATCACGGCTGAAGTGCATTCAACTGCGAAGTCGTCATGTCCATTTTTTGGCGAATGCGCCCAAGATTTGAAGAGACTTCACATCGCAATACCAGAACCTTTCCGCCGAGCAATTCTTGAACGATAATCGTACCGTTTTCGCCATGAAGTGTGACACGACCAGCCGAATACTTGGGATCGAGTAAAGCAATTGCTTTACCCAGCGTTTCTACAGAATCATCATGGAGAGGTTCGGTGAACAATACAAACCCATCTCCATCCAACAAAGCCACACCTGTGACGCCGCGTTGAGATACCAGTTCGCTGAGCAAGCGTTGTTCCACAAGAACCCCTAGTGAGGGGGGAGCATAACCTTTGACCTTTGAATCAAGAATGAGGTCTTCTTTTGAGACTGCTTAGATTGGACCTTTCATTTCGTAACCCAATCCAGACTTGTAATAGTTCTCAAGATGCCGAACAACCTTCAAGCCTCTTACTTTATAGAATTCTTGAGCACGGATATTTTCGGCTTTGACCTCAAGCTGAATTGTGATTTTTCCTTCTTTTTGTGATATTTCTAGAAGATGCTCCCATGCTTTACCGCCCCAGCCACAGGATTGGTGTTTTGAATCAAGAACAAAGGCGGCTACACGGACACCATGCGTCTCATGCGGTAATGCCCAAAGCAGGCCCAACAGAGATTCTGCTGCTGGATAGAGTCCCTGGTCGATGAGCAGCATATTTCCTGCCCATTCTGGAATCAATAAAGCAGAAATAGATTCAAACGAATATTCTTCACCGGTTTCGTTTCGAAACATTGTTTGAATTCTTTGTTTCCATTCATCAGGTAGCGATTTTGGCTCATGGCCATACATCCATTGGATGTTGCCCATTGAAACACCTCATTCCTTACGGCCCTTTTTGGATTGGGCCCGATCTCCTCGTTGAGCAGAGAGTTGACGATTGGAGTTTTGCTTCTTTTTCCTCTCTGCACGTCGTGCTGATTTAGGATTTGGTTTCGATTTGGTCACAGATGCTAATCCACCGCTGTTCAACAAGACATCAAGATCGGTAAGGGAGAGAGAACCACCAGTAGCAGCTCTGTTTTGCACTTCTTCCGGCTTTGGCCCATTGTATCGTGGCTTCCAATTTCCTTGTCCCGATTTCGGTTTTCGTTCTCTTTTACCGCCTCTTGATTTCGAGTGTTGATGTGTGTTCTTTCGACTTGAAACACGAATCCAAGCCTCAAGGCGACCCTTTTCTCTACGTAATCCTCGAAGTTCCTTTCTTCGCTTCTGAATGACTTTGTTCAATTTGTGAGCGTTTTGGTCAAACTGCCTTGCTTCACTAAAATCAGAACGAATATCTGCGAGTATCGGTTCTGAGCGAACCAAATCAGCAAAGACTTCTGTTTGTTTGTTTTCAGTTATCTTCAAGTCCTTAACAGTGGATTTCTGCTCTCGTACGAGGTTGATAAATTCTTGATGAGCGGCATCTGCTTTGAGGGCAAGGGCGTGCATGGCCTGAAGTTCAAAGAACCATCCAAATTGCTCTTCTTCTCTTTGCAATGAAGGCACTTGGAAAAAGTCAATATCTCCTGTAAGATTGTTGTAGACTTCAACGAGAAGTTCACGTATTCGATAAAGAGGAATGCCAACCAGTTGATTGTATTCATCACGTTGCTTTTGCAAAAGTTCCATTTGTTGACTTCTCGGACGAAGACTTCGAACCAATGAGCGATGCTCTTTGCGCAGCCCACTGGTTTCCTCCATGTGTCCTCGCAAGGCCTGTGAAATCTTGATGTTATTTTGGCGCTCGCTTTGCAGAGCTTTCAAGCGTTCTTCCATTTCAGAATACTGAGTGAGGTTCTCATTCAGCATCGTATCAATCTCTTCTTTCTTGAGTTGCCTCAAGTCTTCGAACAAATCTTTTTGCTCAACCATTTGAATACGTTCAGGGTTTTTGAAAGCACACAATTCCTCGAGAGTTTTCCCCTCATTTATTCCAATCCAAAAGCGGAAAAATTCTTCTTGAATGTCCAATGCTCCTGCAGGTCGAATGACCCGACTGAGGTCATGCTCGTGATTGAAAGGGTCTTCAACTGGGAATGAATGCAAGCCAAGACGAGTTTTCGCTCCCAGAAGCACAGCCTCAGAGGCATGAGGTTTTCCATAGTTCCACTTCTTTACTTTGCGCGTCAATGGTTTGCCGTTTCTAATGGAGATAACATGTCCATCCCAAGGACGTTCAAGGACCATTTGTCGAAAGAAGTGAATCACCAATTCACCAAGCGATTGCGTGTTGGTTTCTTTGAGAAGTGAGTAAGGCTTTTCTGCCATCGTGAGGTCATATTCGATTCCTTCAACTTCAAGGTGAGTTCTCTCCTTGCCCAATTGAATATTTGGAGCAACAGGCGGAGATGTAGTTTGAAGTGCTTGAATCATTACAAGAGTCCAGGCATATGAAGAAAAAGTACCCTTTGCCGCATCACATACATCGCGTTGAGAGGCCCAATATTTGATGGCAAGAATACATTTGCGTATTCGCTCATCCGTATCTCCATATTTCTTGAGCAACGTTGTGTTGTGAAGTGCGAGCGTATTGTTAATCGAAATATCAACGGGTATTTTGGTCCGCTCATCAGTGAACTTGATGATTGGAACTTTTGCTGTCGATATAACTTGAATGTCTTCCATGTCTTGGTTTCTTAGGGTACTTGAAAGTGATTTCAACACCTTTTTTGGTTTCTGGCCATCAAAAAGCAAGCACAAATCTAAATCTCCTGTCGAGAGAGAAAGATTTGATTCTGTCGATCCAAACCTCTTCAGCGAACTGCCTTTGAATCTTCTCTCAACTGTTCTTTTGAGATGCTCATAGAGGCCGTTTCTTTTCTTGAGGAAAGGCTTGCTTGGAGTTTGGCTCGTGATGACCTTTTCCATATCTTCCGAAAGTTGAGCGATTGATTCATCATCCAATTCGGCCCCGTCAGGGAGTTCAAGTTGGTCACACAAATATTGGTGAACCAGTGGCCAGCGTTGCTGTTGTTGATGACTAAATCCAGTAATTTCACATTCTTCAGTCATTCTTCTTCACCTCCTTTTTTCTTGGATTCTTTACGAGGAGTACTGTTCTTTTCGGTAGTTGTTTTTCGCCGCTTTTTGCGAGCTACACTGGATTGTTCTCCATTTTCGACTCTTCGAGCATTCTCAAGCAGTACATCAAAGCCTCCATCGATGTGCTTTTGCCAGTGTTCGATTCCACGTTGGCTACTGTCAAGTGCCTGAGCAAGACGCTTTGTTCGAGAATCTGCTCTTCGACGATGTGCTTCTTGTTCAAGGTAAGAGTTGTGAAAAAATTCGTTTTGCGAAGCGTGATCTAAAAGCGCTTGATGGGCCTTTTCAGCGACCACAAGTTGCTTTCGAGCATCCGAATATTTTTCCTTCATTTGCACATACTCTTTTTGATTGTCCGTTCGCTTTTCCACCCATTCCTCATGCTTACGAATGAGTGACTTCATTTCTTCGATGAACTTTTGTTCAGTCTTGTGATTACCTGAATTCGTTTCGAGTTCATGTTCAAGTGATTTCAATTTCTCGTCAAGTTTCGTCTTGGCCCATTCTGGGTTTGCAACTTTGACGCCTCCAGATGATGAGAGGCTATCTCGCAAATCTCCGGCTTCTTTGAACAATTTCTGAGCAACTTTACGCGCCTCATTTCGTTCTTTTTTCAAGTTCGCAACTTTAGCGTTCAGAGCGTCTCGTTGTTCTTTAGCACCCCTGGCGAGGGGTTCAGCCGCTCTCAACTCTTCCTGTCGTGCGTCGAGTTGCTCAGGAATCGTCTCAGCAAGGCGTTCCCGGCGATGCAAAATAGACTTCGCCAACAAGGCGGGAGTCATTTCGAGCAACTCTTCAGGACCCATGTATTGTCCGCCAGCCTCCAACCTTCAATAAACATGGCGTAGTGACTTCTTTTGGCGTGAAAGTGAAGAACCCCCATGTAGAGGCGAATGTATGGGCAGGGGTGAGTTCGGCAATTCGAAGCGTTCAGCCCTGTGTTTATCGGCCTTGTTTATGACCTTCCTTTTACCACTTGCAAGTGCTGCTGGAGGCGGCGCAGTCATCGATGTAAGTTCTTTTTCACTTGAAGATTTTGCCACCACTGAACAATCGACCTATGAACTGGAGTTCAGTATTGTGGAATTACTTTCAAGCAGCGCAGATGTTGAAGTTCGAGTCGAACTTTCTTCACTGGATGGGAATGTCTTTGAGTCGATGAGCCAGAACCTCACACTGTCTGCGGATTCATCTCAGAATCTCCAGTTCAGCATAACCTCTCTACCCTATGGTTATACTGTCGTGGGTGTCGAATTAATCGGTGAACTCGGTTCTCCAAATTCGACTCAAGCCGTTAGCATTAACAGAACTCTTCAACGCTTACAACCTGTTCAGATGTCGTTAGCTACTGAAGGTCAAATCCTGTTGAATGGTCTTACTCCCGAGGGGGCTCTTACGGGGAATGTCTCTCTTCATGATGGGGATTATCTACAAACGGAGATTGCCGTCATCAATGATGGTGATTACGCTTGGTCAGGTTCTCTTTCCTCATCTCTTCAATCGAACGGAATGTATGATAATCAAACCACTTCTGTTTTCAGCGTATCTCCACTTTCAAGCACCATTCTACTTGTCAACAGTACAATCTCGCTCAGTGAAGGTACTGCATCCATAGCACTCGCACTCAATGATTCGGGAGATGGTAATTCGGCTGATGAATCACGCCTCGTCTCGTTTCAAGTCGATCCACCGCCACTTCCAGTCATCTCACTCTCAGTTGATTTTCTTTCTCTTGATGCACTTGCAGGGGAGGCAATTTCTTGGAACTTAACTGTTGAGAACACAGGTTCGCAAGACTTTGATGGTAACCTCGTGTGCACCTTTGGTAACCAAGTCCTCTTTGATTCAAGTATCCAAGTTCCTGCTCAATCATCGACATCCGAACTTCTCACCTCCACATCGCGTCCAAGTCTTTTGGCATGCTCTGTCAGTGGAATGCGCATTGCAGACCATTCTGTAGCAACTGTTTCGTTTGCTTATGATGTTGATTCTGCCGCTTTTGAATCAGCGGGCTCGACCACTCCTGCTCTGCTCAATGGCCCTTGGCATAAAGGCGACATGGCGGTATTTTCGATGTTGGTTCGCAACCATGGTGAATTATCTGGTCGAGTTTCTTTAGTCTGTGAATCAAATGGTCAATCCTATGTGAGTCAAGAACTGTTTCTCGAGATGAATGCTGCTGGTGAAGTCACTGTGGAATTGCCCTTGAGCGTTGAAGGCGAACAAACGGTAAATTGGTCTCTTTCTTCTCCAGACGGGTCCATCGATTCCGGCCTTAACGGTACTCTCATTGTTCCAGTTGAAGTTCAACAAACATTGACTCCTCTTATTCATTCAGTTAGTTGGGATGCTGAAGACGGCGTTCAATTTGAATGGTCATTGGAAATGAGTGAGGGCATTGATCGAGCGGTCAGGATACGACTCGGCTATGTGGAATCGGGCCTCGAGGTATATCCGCTTGATTATGAAATTATGATTTCTGAAGGACTCTTAAACGGCAGCCAAACGCTTGGCTTTATCGATGCAGACCGTGTATCCATTCGTGCAACTCCAGTGAACTGGTCGACAGGCTTTGGATTTTCAAGCCATAGCCTGGGTGTTCCCGATGCCCGCCCTTCCTACAATATCGAATTTAACCCTCTTTCAGTCCCCAATCGACCAATCCCCGGTGACACTGGTTCGGTGAATGTTCTGGTTACGAATGTAGGAGATGTAAAGGGGTCCACAGGTTATCTTGTGTTATCGACCGATGAAGGAACATTTCTTGGAGAAAAGCCAACCGCTGCACTTGAATCCAATTCGCAATCCAGTTACGCCTTTTCATTTCCTTGGCCGGATGGTCAAAGCGCTTCTCTCAAAGTGACATGGGTTGTCGGTTTAGAGAGTTTTGATGCTGCAAATACATTCCAATCTGGTGAAGTAGCTGTGGTAGAGGAATCATTCCAAGTTCCTTGGTTTGGTCTCCTTGGTGGAGTTTTACTTGCGGTTGGTGTTGGAGCGGTTATTCGAATTTACCAAAATCGTGAAACGACTCCAACCAAAGTGAAAGACGAAGAAAAATCAAAACGTTCGAGCAGTAAAACTACTTCCTCTAAAAATGTTGAAAAAATACAAATTGGTTGTCCGGAATGTGCCAGACAGTTGAGGGTTCCTTCTGATTATGGCGGTCAAGTACGATGCCCAGATTGCGAAACAAGGTTTGAAGTGACGCCTCGAAGCGGTCATAATCATGATGAGGTTGAATCCGTCGAAGAAGAAATTCCAGCGGAAGACACTGAAACAGAAACCGACGGCAAAGTCGAACTCCACTGCCCAGAATGCCAACAATCTCTACGTATTCCACTTGGATATGCGGGGTCAATACGGTGTCCTGCATGTGAGGAAGTTTTTTCAGCAGTGGATGAAAGTGAAGCATAGACGGGGTGAAGCCAATGAACGGACATTTTAGCGAGTTCGAAGACGAATATCTTGAGATGATGTATCAATTTTTCGAGAAACAACCATCGCAACCCGTTCGCAATGGCGATCTCGCAGAGTCACTTCGCGTCTCTCCAGCATCAGCAACTGAAATGGTCCAACGCTTAGCAGCAAAGGGATTTGTCACTTACGTTCCGTACAAAGGTTCTTCCTTGACTGAAAAAGGAATGGAGCATGGCAAAAAAATGAAACGTCGGCATCGCTTGGCAGAAGTCTTTCTTGCTGGACTTTCGTTTGAAGGAGACATTCATGCAACAGCGTGCCGTTTAGAACATGCGATTGATGATGACCTTGAAGTTGCTTTGAGCCTTCTTCTTGGCCAGCCGCAATTCGATCCGAGCGGCAGAGATATTCCGATGGCATCAAGTGAGATCTCCAAGCGAATCCAGTCCTCTCAATCTCAATTGGTCTCATTGGGTAGCATGGATGACGGAGTTTCTGGTAAGGTCGAAGCACTTTTCCTCAGCGCCTCTGAAATTGAAGTTTTCAATCAATATGGTCTGTCTCTTGGTGCTGAAGTTACTCGAACATCGGATGGCTGTTCCCTATCGAACGGAGAATTGGCTCGATTCGAAGACACGCTGTCTGCGAAAATCCTCGTTCGCATCTCTCAATCATAGAATTGATGTAATGCTTTAGAGTGATTGACTCTTGGCCTTTACATGGTCGATGCTGAAATCGAGTCACAAAGTGATTCTCAATCAGTTCCGCGAGCCGATGATGGAATCTTGACATCTGAACATTTCTGGTATGCTCTTGACCGTCAAATGCTTGGTTCAGGACTGCGTTTAATTCTTATTCTTCCCGCTTTCTCAATTTTTACATCTTTTGGAGCACTTGCTTTCTCATCCAGTTCTCCTGAATGGTGGAGTAAAATTGAACCAACTCTCGGAATGAGTTTTGCTTTGGCCTTGACCGCACTCACTTTCATTATTTTACTGGGCTACATTTTGGTTCAGATATTCCATCGCCATCGTGTTGAATTATCAATTCGCAATTTTGAAAAAGAAGTAAAAAGACTCAATGACAATCACCTTTCGGTTCAATCTCTTCACGGCTATGAGAGTCTTGCTGACTTGCTAAACGGTGCTCGATCAAAACACTCATGGTCACTGTCCTTTGGAATCATGTCAAGTTTATTGCTGGGCAGTATCTTCGTGTTTGATATCGCAACACTGAATGGAAAGATACTGCTGCTTCTGTCTTTCTCGACGCTCTCCCTTTCTCTTGGACAACACATTCCTACTCGGTCACGTCCTTTCAATATGGATGAGAGGACAGGTCTTTTGAACGCATATACCCCACCAATTCATCCATCAACACTGGAAATGGTGTTTGACGATTTGGTGAAAACTCACATGGATCCTCTTCTGCGCTCTGAATATGAAGTCTATTCAAAAGAAATTGAAGCTCGCTTTCAGAAAGGCATTGATTCACAGTACGCTCGAGAGAAGATTCTGATGACACTTTACCGACATTCAAAGGGGTTAGATTTCAAAACAATGCAATCCGAATTATCAGAAGTACTCACTGACAAGGGTATGGAGTTGGTTCAAAACCATCCTGTATTCACAATGGAGGAATGGCTGACGATTATCCACCACATCGAACGTTCTTGTCCAGCCTTTTTCAGAATGATTGGTCGCATTGAAGAGGATCTTGGTGCCGGCCGTTCAAGTACCACTTCAGGAATTGTTTTTGAGGTTGATATGGAAAATGTTGTTCACGAGCGAGCGAATCTGTTTACGCTGATACATAACTTATCGAAAACTCCTCGAAGTATTGTCGTACGGGTCCAATCGCCCGACTTCCGGCCGCATGATTTGGCGATGACCTATCGCTTGAATCCTGGTGAGCGACATTGGTGGTCTTCAAAGCCACTGCCCTTAGCAGCAGAGGGTGACGATGACGTTCTTGGCTTGATGTCGGGTCTCCTTCGTGATGGTACCGTTGCTTGGCAGTCTCTTCTTCCTGAACGTTTTGGAGAAGCAACAGTTTCAGTTCGTCTTGAAGAACTCAGTGGTGATTTAATCATTGGACGGCAAATCAATGTACGGGTTCGGACAAAATATCTTCAACGTATTCGATACTTTACTTCACTAAGTTCCAATCTCATCGGGATTCTGGGAATCGCTGCAGGAATATTCATTAAAATCAATGACATTTTTGGAAATATTGGTGCTTAAGTTCTCTTTGTGCAATGCGTAGATTTGAAATGGGTAACTCTGTGCACGAGTCATGCGCGGAAGACCTGATGAAGCGACCCCCGGTCCAGACTCGGAACTTCGAGATGAATTACAGGGAATGGAAGCACGAGTACGAAAGATGAGAAATACTCGTAATTCTTTCAGTGATCAGGCTCGCACAGTCGCTGATAAGCGTAATTCCATTCAAGGCCAATACAAGGAACATCGAGAGAAGATTGATCTTGTTCTCACTGAAATGAAAGCCATTCGTGCTGAAATTAAAATGTTCAAGGAAAAGCGCAATGCACTCCAACAACAACTTCGAGACATTATCAGTCAAGCGAAGGGTCGTCGTGAAGAGAAAGGTGAAAAGAGATCTGCAACAGCAGAATACGCTAAACTCCAACATGAAGTACAATCTCTCGAGAATACTTTTGAAACCTCTTCAGTCGGTCAAAAGAAGGAAAAAGAGATGATTAAGCGAATCAAGGAAATGAAAATTCGAATCGAAGAACTCGCTCCTGAAGTCACTCACTTTGAGATGATTAAAGTCGACCTCAGTGATTTAGATTCAGCGATCAAAACTTTGCGAGCAGAAGCAGATGCGGCTCACCAAGAAATGCTTGGTGCTGTTGCTCGAGCCGATGTCTTATCACCAGAAGTCGATGAAGCATTTGCCCATCGTGATTTTTTGAAGGCAGAAGGCGACCGCCTCCATAACGAATTTCTTGAATTACGCCAAAAATCGGATGAAATGCACAATAAGATTACCGAATTGATGGTCGATGTGAACAAAGTGCGAGATAAACTCAACATGGCACGAGATGAAAGGAAATCTTGGATGACAGACCACAACGCTTCGGTTAAGGCTGAAATGAAGACCGGTGCTGAATCGGTAGATGTGGCTGATGAACTTGTGTCAACTCTCTTGAACTCGGGTGGAATTACCTTTGGCGGAATTGGAGAAGGCGATAATGCTCCTTCAGGAAAAAGAAAAGCCAAGTCCGGTAAGAAAAAGTCAATGCGTAAAATCGACATGAATGCAAATCGCCGACGGTGAGGTGTTTTTTTGTTCGGAGTCATCATGGCTGGCGGCCAAGGCTCACGACTTCGACCGCTGACCCTCACGCGACCAAAACCAATGGTTGAAGTTCTTGGAAGACCCGTGATTGACTTTGTCAAAGACGCAATGCAGGAGGCCTCAATTGACACTGTTATCGTGACAACTGGTTATCGAGGAGAGCAATTAGAGCAACATGTTGAGTCATGGAACACTCAAAACCAACCAATTCACGCTTGGGTAAATCAAGAAGCAACACCGATGGGTACAGCTGGTAGTGTGCGACTTTTATCTGAACACTTAACTGAAACTTTCGTTGTTGGTTCCGGTGATTCAGTTGCTTCATTTGACATACGTGCATTGGTAAAGGCTCATCGAGAAAGTGGGGCGAAGGTGACGATGGCACTCTGGGAGGTTGAAGATCCAACCGAGTTTGGAATCGTCGGTCTCTCATCGACTCATCTGGGAAAACTTGACGGTCAACTTCGGCAGGGATACATTTGCCGTTTCAAAGAAAAGCCAACTGCTGAAGAGGCTTTCAGCAATGTGATTAATGCAGGACTTTACATTTTGGAGCCGGAGGTTTTGGCCTTGGTTCCTGAAGGCGAAAAATTTGATTTTAGTAAGCAACTTTTCCCAATGGTTCTCGAGAGAGGTTGGCCGATGTTCGCTCAAACTATCGATGGAGTGTGGTTTGATGTCGGCCACCCTTCAGAATTAATTCGTGCTCAGCACACCTTGATTGCACAACGCGATTCACTGCCATTCCCTCTTCCCACTGGCGATTTTATTCAAGGGAGTTTTATTTCTTCAAGTGCGAATGTGAAAGGTAGATTTGAAGGCTCGGTCATCTCTTCAGAATGTGAGGTCGGTGAGGGCAGTCATTTACGCGATGTTTTACTGATGTCGAATTGTATTCTTGGTGAAGGATGCCAAATCGAGGAATCCGTTCTTGGGCGCAATGTGTCGATTGGTAACGGCTCTGTTTTGAAAAATGTCGTTGTAGGAGACGGCATAGAGTTGGAAGAAAACAGCCTTTTCGAAAATTGTAGGATTCCGAGCATTGAATAATCGGTACTGCGTTTGACTCAAATACCTCGGAACATCGGGTTGAATTGTTATCCATGTCATCCGATACCACCCCCCGCCGAAGTTACGACCGTTCCTGGGAAGAAATTGAAGAGATGCTTCAGCGAGCAGAATCCAAGCGCCAAGAATGGAAATCTTGGTTCGAGGAATGCAGAAAAAATGAGGACAGAGACGGTATGAAAGAGGCTGCTCGTAACCATAAGGCCCTTGACGGGGTTGTCAAAACGCTCAAATGGACGCTCGGTGAAGAAGGTATATCCAATCCTTTGGATTGATTACCAACCACGTTGAGCATATTGGACATCGAGGGTTTCCAATTCGTCACCTTTCATGGGTGTTCCAACAGCCATTGCCATTGCTTCGGTAACTTTCTCTGCATTATCGTAGTGGGCGGTAGCTAGAACGATTGCATCAGCCATTGTTTTTGGATCAGAAGACTTGAAAATGCCAGAACCCACAAAGATTCCATCCATTCCGAGTCGCATCATGTGTGAAGCATCTGCGGGAGTTGCAATACCTCCTGCCGAAAAGGNCACGACTGGCAGTCGCCCCATTTCCTTCACATCATTGAGAATTGCTTGTATTCCATTACTCATAGAATCATCAATGGCTCCAAATGGAGTCACGGGGTGGAGACCAGGTAAGTCGGATGCATCCGCAAGAACTTGATATCTTCCCAAGATCATCTGCGCGACTTTTTCAATGCCGACTTCATCGAGCGATTGAATTTGTCGAATTTCTTGGTCGATGAGACGTGCATGGGTGACTGCTGCAACAAGATTGCCAGTTCCAGCCTCGCCCTTGGTGCGAATCATAGAAGCACCTTCGTAAATACGCCGAACAGCCTCTCCTAATCCAGTCGCTCCGCAGACAAATGGAATTGAGTATTCTTTCTTGTTAATGTGGAAATACGGGTCTGCAGGGGTGAGAACTTCAGATTCATCGACCATGTCAACTCCCATTGATTCAAGCACTCTTGCTTCTCCTTCATGTCCGATACGTGCTTTGGCCATAACCGGGATGGAGGTGCAATCCAATATTCCTTGAATCATGTCNGGGTGGCTCATACGGGCTACGCCACCGTCTCTGCGAATGTCGGCTGGAACTCTTTCAAGAGCCATGACTGCTACTGCACCAGCGTCTTCTGCAACCGCAGCTTGTTCGGGGTCAACAACATCCATTATGACGCCGCCTTGCTGCATTCGAGCAAATCCACGCTTGAGCAAATCACTGCCGTTTCTNAGTTGAGTAAAGTCGGTTCGAACCATGCCAATCAGTCNCTCCAAGGATGCGCCCTTCAAGAACATTGGTTAAAGCGATTGATACAATAAATGTCGATTGCTAAGACAATATTAATCATCAGCAAGGACAGGTGTGTCGCCCTCAGCAATTTCTGCATCGACTGATTCGTCAGCATTGCGGTCAATCCATTCTTCTTCCTCTTCTGGAATGTCGGTGTCTGNAAAGATTGCATCAACGGGACATTCAGGAATACAGGCGCCACAATCGATACATTCATCGGGGTCAATTACCAAATACCGGTCTGCTTCACGGAAAGCATCCACTGGACATACTGCTACGCATTCTTGGTATTTGTGGTCTACACACGCGGTGGTTACGATATGTGGCATGGGGTAATCTCCATGTGAGCGGAGGTAGNGGGGCTACATGAAGGCTTTGAAAACGGTAAAATGGGTTTAGGNCGCCCGAAATTCAAAANCCGTTGCGNTTTTTTCTCTGTANCCACAACATGATGAACAAGGCGGTGAGGAGCATTCCCCCGAGTATCGCCAAATCGACAGAATCGTTTGTTTCGTTGTCCGATTGAGTTGCGGTTTNGTTTGTTTCGAAACAGGGTATGACNCCATCAAACGTCTGAATTTCAACACAATNTCCATCTCCATCCCAAACAATGATTTGATCGTCGGGTCCAAGTTCATTCTCGGTCGTTGGAGTTTCCTCTTCAAGAATNATTTTACAATCAACAGAACCAGAATCGTTCTGATTCACAATCGATTGGTTGTTGGGATGACGAAGATGAACTTCGATACAATATGCTCCTGCGTTCTCGATATTGACTCGAAATCTCTGAGTGGAATTCGAACCATTGACAACCATTTCAAGTTCACCTGAAGCGACATCAAATTCAAGAGCTGTCAAACCATAACCCAAGTTATACTCAATCATTGTACCTGGTGTGAAGAGAAGTTCGGAAAATTCCATTTCAATGTTCAACAGGCCTGATTCTACAGTTTCCCCTGATGATTCATAGGTCGTTTTGATAGAGTAGTTTGCGGTCATTGTTCGGTTATCGACGTCATCGCACCCATCAGGGATTGAATCATTGTCCATATCCAAGAGGTCATCAAATCCGAGGCAAGAATCTATAGAATCTTCAATGCCATCAAAGTCAGAATCGACAAATGAATCGCAACCATCGGAGAGAGAGTCATTGTCCAAATCAAGCAAGTCATCAAAACCCCAACATTTGTCATCAGGGTCGTCGATTGAATCTCCGTCCGAATCATCAATACATCCATCTCCATCGACGTCCCAAGGAAGTGACTCTTCATTTGGACACANGTCAATCCATGTTTCTACATAATCGCCAGGAGTGAGGTTCTTGTCTGAAAAAGCAGGTGCATCAAGAGCATATCGTTTAACCTTAAAAATCGCGTTTGCAGTCGTACCTGAATTATTGCCTTCGGGTATCTGGTCNCCTTGAGTCAACACACCTTGGTTTGTCACTGGATTTATGTATTCCCAAACCCTTTCTCCATTCAAATTAACTTCATACAGCGTGCCTTGAGTNCCAAAGGTCACCAGCGTATTTCCATTCGGTAATCGTTCGGCTCCGGAAACAAACTGTGCATACATGTCTTCATTGAGCCCCCATGACCAATGTGGTGCATTTGGACCCCAAGTTCCATTGGACTGCAGAGGATAATCTCCGTCGACATAGACAGATTGTATTANATCGACNGAAGAGTAACNNGGGGAACGTCCATTNCCGTTGTTGAAGAGCATAAAATCACCAGCACCTTCTCGACCTTCCTCGATCCATTGCACGTCGTGTTGNCCAAACAATTGCTGATCGCTGGAAAGTCCACTATCATAGGCTTGAGGATTGCCCCAGCGATACAAGAAATCTCCTCCCTTGCCTGAATTACCACCCGTATGTCCTGCTGCTTCAGCGGTGGTTGTACTGTGGTCAATGATGTAAAATTCATTGGTGTTTTTACATGAAAGTGCAATCTGGTCAAGTTCAGCATTGTAATCAATGCCGTTACAATGCATCCAGTCTGCACGTCCTGCTTGATTTCCAGTCGCTCCAACAAAATTAATGTCAAGCAACTCCGGGTGCTCACTGACCACTCCGTAGTTATCGACAGATGGGTCATAATCTTGAATCAAATGATCCCAAGCATGCCATTCCCATACGATGTTNGCTTGGTTGTTAGCAAGCGGCTCAATCTCGATGATATGGTCTGGCCAGACATTGGCATTTCCACCAGGTGCATCGCTTGCAATAGCAGGATTTCGGCCGGCTTGTAGAGCTTCAGCCTCAGATTTNTCCTCCCATGCTATGGCGAGAATATTTCCATTTGGCATCGGCTCAATATCGTGATGTGTGATGTAATCCATCGAAGAATATTCCCAAGACCATTCNGCNGTTCCATTCCAACCGATTCGNTCAATTTTTCCTGCTGTTCCGCCTCCGCTGAAGTTGCCGACAGCTTGTTGAGCAATGTTGGCAGTTCGTAACAAGTCTCCATCGTCCAACATATAGGAGGATAAACCNGGTCGATGGGCGCCAGGTGATTCCCAAGAATGCACTTCTCTGCCGTGCTGGTCAATCAAATAACTGGTTGTCGATGGCATTGGTGAAAAAAGAGTATAACCTGGACTGGTCGCATTTGTGCATGAGATTAATCCCATTGTCCAAGTTCCATTTCGATCAGCATTGCAAATTGGNGCTTGATTCTCACTTTCCCCATCCACNGTTGAACCTGATGGGAGGATGGTTAAGCAAAGAAGCATCATCACGCTGAGCATGATAGCACGTAACTTTGCATCCATGCTCTCTGCTCATTGCAATAGGATTTGAACTTAGTGTAGAACCGCTTTTATCAGAGATTTACTCNGATTTTTCGGCCTTTTGTAATGCTGCAGTCAAGACTTTTTTACATTCATCAAGCGGGTCTTGACCTGGATAGACTTCGACCTTGGTGTGGCACTTGATGGTGGCTACTTCACCAGGTGCTGCCAGAATTACTTCTCCGTCGATAAAGGCATTAAAGTCGAGACGAAAATGCAATGTGTTGTTTTCATCAAAGCGAACAGTCAGGTCTTCAAGCAAGGACTGGAGGTTTTCTTTTCCTAATCGAGATAACGANTNGAGAGAATTNGCCTTCTTTTTGCTGATCCCAGTCACCATATGCAACACAGAACCATGATACGATGTGGTTTGTTCAACCTCAACCATTTCTGAATCGCCAACAAGCCATGCGATGGCATCAGCAACCACTGTTTGTTCTGCAACGGCACTCGCCGTTGCTCGCCATGTGATNTGATGGAGGCCCACAACCACGGGGTAAACTTCATGCTCATGAGTTTACCGAANNGANNCGNTGNAANGCGTNNNANTNCNAAANAANNANNANNTGNNCGAAGAGGCTTCTTCAAATAGGGGAGGTGAGTGGCCGANTTGCAAGTGGGGTAGCCCCCGCAAGACATACACCCCGAGATGATACAATGGCAAAAAAAATCAGTGTGAAGGCACGTGCAGCAGCACGTAAGCAGCGAGACAAGTGGAAGAACAAGATTTGGTACACGATTCGTGCGCCTCGAACACCCTGGGATTTTAAGAAAATTGGAGAAACTCTAGGTGAGTCTGACGAACATATCCTCGGCCGTGTCTATGAAATGACGCAGCAAGAATTCAATGGCGACTTTACGAAGATGCACGTCATCTTACGTTTCCGTGTTCACGAGTGTGTCGGTCAAGACGCACTCACGACCTTCATCGGTCACCACCACCAAACCGACCACATCCGACGTCAAATCCGCCGCTACCGTGGCAAGGTTGACGATGTCGTTGATGTTGTTTCCACCGACGGATACCTTGTTCGACTCAAGCCTCTGATTATTACACAAAAGCGTGTTCAGACCTCGGTAAAGCAAGCCATGCGTTCCAAGGCTCGTGATTTGATTATCGCTTTTGCTTCCAAAGCAACCTACTCGAAGATTCAAACTCAGATTCTTGACGGAACATTGGAAGAAGAAATCCGCAAGGCAGTCAAGCCAATCTATCCAGTCAAGTCTGTTGCTATTCGAAAGAGCCAACTGCTTCAAGCAGGTGTCGTCGCTGAGAATGGTAAAACACTCGATGAGATTCATGCTGAAGAAGCACGAAGCGATGCTGAACTCAAAGCCAAGAAGGCTGCAGCACTTGCTGCTGCTATGGAAGGCGAAGAAGGTGAAGAAGGCGAAGAAGAAGACGCTACTCCTTCAATTATTGACGCTGCTGAGGCAATGGAACCAGCATCTGAAAAAGCACCTGCTGAAGAAGCACCTGCTGAAGAAGCACCTGCTGAAGAAGCGCCTGCTGAAGAAGCAGCACCGAGTGCTGATTACGATTCAATGAAGGTTGCAGAACTCAAGGAACTCTTGAAGGCTGCAGGAAAACCTGTCTCTGGAAAGAAGGCAGATTTGATCGCTCGCTTGAACGAATGATTACCTTGGATCCTCGCTCTCTAGAATACCAGCGAAAGCAAGGTCTGGGCCTGAGTTAAGCCGTAGGTTTGACATGCAAGAGACGCGAGGCATTGACATGCAACGACTTGGAGTGATTGGTGGAACTGGACTCATCAGCATGACTGTTGGTGATGAAATGAAGCAATCTGGACTTACTCTTGTTCGTAGGGATGATGTCACCGTTGAGACGCCATGGGGCGATGTTCCTCTCACGTGTATGCGTTTACAAGCGGACGGTGAAGAGAAAGAATTGTTCTTCCTTCAACGCCATCATAACAACGGCCAAGCGAGCAAACCCCCTCACATGATTGAGCATCGAGCCAACATGCGTGCTTTGGCAGATGCAGGCTGTGAAGCTGTAATGGCGGTATGCTCAGTTGGTGCAATTGCTTCTGATTTTGCTCCTGGAAAAGTGGCGTTGGCCCACCAATACATCGATTTCACTGGAATCGCATCGACATTTCATGATGATTCTGCGGTGTTTACTTCAGTGACGGAACCTTTCGATTCTTCACTCAATTCACGACTAAGTTCTGTGCTACGTAGCGTTCAAGACTTTTCGGAAGATGAACAATTATTCTACACCTATTGGTTGGCACAAGGCCCGCAT
This sequence comes from Euryarchaeota archaeon TMED99, assembly GCA_002170315.2. Lineage (GTDB taxonomy): Archaea > Thermoplasmatota > Poseidoniia > Poseidoniales > Poseidoniaceae > MGIIa-L1. The sequence continues at coordinate 795 of NHFA02000014.1, read as the reverse complement.
TTTGAAACCAAGGCCGAAATTGATGCGATTGATACACTTGGTGGACATATGGTTGGCATGACGATGCCACGGGAAGCAAAACTCGCTCGAGAACTCAACTTGCCCTATGCAGCAGTTTGCATTTCTTCAAATTGGGCTGCAGGACGAGAACCCGGAGACGCCGGAGCAGACCTTGACCACCATTCAGTTTCTTCTCAAGCGAATCGAAGATTGATGCCGGTCTGGGCGTGCTTAGTGGAACTCCTTTCCTAAACGTGAATTGACAGGATTAATTGTGTCTTTGCCAGCCAGAACCGTTCCACCAATACAGTTGACCAGCCAATTTCTTCCATTTATGTCCGTCTGAATCCGTCCATTCAGGTTCTGAAAGAACCGGTATTGGTTTCGTATCATTTTGCTTTTTTTGTTCAGATACTTCCCGGATACCTACTTGATGTAAAAGTGCACCATAACCGCTGGTTGTAATGGCATGAGAAATACTATCTCCGATTATTTTGACCAGTAATCCAAGGAAACCACTCAAAAATATAACTGCTGCAATGGTTGAAAACAACAACAAACCATCGCGGCTCGATGAAGTAATACCAACGATCAAAATGAGGAATGTTGCGAGAATAATCAGACAAATCATCCCGAACAAATTTGACCCAGCTTGAAGAGTTTCCGTAATACTCATCGGATTGATATTACTCATGTTTGAGTCTGGTTTCGCGTTTTCCAAACCCATTGTAATGCCATCAGTCATAAATTTAGAAATCAACCCAATGACTCCAACCAAGAAAAGCAATGACCCAA
>NHFA02000013.1 GCA_002170315.2 Euryarchaeota archaeon TMED99 | reverse complement strand
CGTTCTAACGGTCGGGTGAAGCAGGGGTTGCCAAGCTTGGTCAACGGCGCTGGGATGAGGTCCCAGTCTCTATGAGTTCGCAGGTTCGAATCCTGCCCTCTGCATTCCTAACGAAAACAGAAGAGAAACTGTAATTGTAGTCAAGAGCCGGCTAAACGCTTATGTCTTCTCCACATTACTTTCACTTTGGATGACGGACTATTGGGAGGGGCTTGAAGAGCTCCCAGACTCGAAATGTTCTGAAGAGTGGGTTCGTGTTTCGGATACCGTTTCACTTCGGGTTCTTTCTTGGACGCCAAATGATGAATCGCTCCATCAACTCGAGCCTGTAGTTATGATTCCTGGGTGGGGCTCGTTGTTCGAGGGATGGAAGCCGTTGGTCAAAGGATGGGTAACTCGTCGACGTGTCTTGTATATTGAAACCCGAGAAAAAAAGAGCGCCCGCTTTCAAAAAAAGCGATTGTCGGCAAAGGATTTCTCAATAGAACGGTTTTCAAAAGATATTGTTGAGGTTTTGACCCACTTCAATCTCACAAACGAATTTCACCTTTTCTCTTCATCACTTGGTTCAACCTTACTCATCGATTCTTTACAGAGGCAAGAAATTGATGCGCTAAGTTCACTCTTCGTAGCCCCAAATGAGCATTTTAAACTCCCTTTGTGGTCTCGAATTATCATTAAACTCCCCTTGCCTATACTTGTTCTAAAGTTCATGAGAAGTATTACTCTAAAAGCGATTGAAAAGAAGGTAAAGGAAGAAGGACAGCGAATTCGTTACCGGCGCGCACTCATGGAGCAAGACCTTGTTCGTTGGCGTGCATCTGCCCGTAGCCTGATTGCTTACTCCTTGCCCGAAGATCTCTCTAACATCACTGTGCCTTGTGCGATTTTTGCAGCCCAGTCAGACAAATTACACGCAATCGGTGCTGCCAAAAGTATCACCGAACGCATTCCTGGAGCAGTCATGATTGAAGTGCCATCAAACCAATACGCACACGAAGCAGACCTTTTAGTCGAAGTTGATGCATTCTATGAAACACTGTAAAAGGAGCGAATATTGGCAGGATGGTGCTTTTTTCCACCTCAATTTTAAACGCAACATGCAACAGGGAGTTTTGGTGCACCTATGATGAACATGCGACGAACGTTACAAATTGCGTTAACAGTATCAGTCGTGTGTTTGTTTCTTTTTTCTTCAACAACAACCGCTGAAATAACATATCCTGTTGATGACAACTCATTCGTTCTTGACGACATTGGTGTTCTCAACTCAACCGAAGAGGGGGAGTTGGAGCAACTTTCAATCGATTTGTCTGATGGCTGGGGAACGGATATTGTACTCGTTATCATCGAGTCAACGAACAATTATACAACCGAAAATGACACGAATATGTCGCTTGCTCAATACACCATTCAATTATTTGACGCGTTGGCTGTTGGGAATCAAGAATGGCAAGACGGGGTGCTAATTGTACTCGCGACAAACCAAACTGGTTCCTGGGAATGGAGTTACGAATATGGGTTCTTTTGGCAGGAATATCAGTATGTCTTCAACGAATGGGAGGACAGAATTCCTAACTCAGTGGATGATGATTTAGCCGCAGGAAACTGGACTGATGCTTTGTATTATTTGGTTGATGATTTGTCTTGGGGTATCGATGACTTCTGGTATGAAAACGATGGATGGGTCAATCCTCCTGAGCCGGCGCAGAATCAAGATTGGTCCACACCTCCAACGCTCGGTGAACAATCAGATGAGGAGATGTCTTTTGGAGATGCCCTCGTAAGTATGGCGATTTGTTTCGCTTGTATGGGCCTTCCAATCCTTGGCCTTGTCTTCTTAATTCGCAGAGGCGGTGGAAATAATGTCTCTGTAGGCCGGGGGAGAAACTGGGGTCGGCAAAATAACTGGGACAATAATCAGTACGGCTATCCTCAACAAGGAGGGTATCAAGAAAACAACCACTACTACGGTGGTAATTTCAATAATGCTCCGAGTCAGCAACATTCACCGCAACCGAGTGGGGGCACGAAAACTTCTCGGAAATCCAGTGGCGGTTCCAATCGTGGTAGAAGCACCAAGCGAAGCGGGGGTACCAGTCGCAGCGGGGGATCCAGTCGCGGCAGCAGCTCCAGTCGCAGTAGCAGTTCAAGCCGTAGCAGCAGTTCAAGCCGCAGTCGTGGCGGTAGTTCCGGACGCAGTAGCGGCGGCGGGGGCTCAAGGAGAAGTGGTGGCGGCGGTGGCCGTCGCGGCGGCGGCCGTAGAGGCCGATGATTTGGCTCAAGCTTCGTCTTCAAAGGAAGTTTCACGCGCTCTCTTCATTGAATCGTCACTTGTGAACCAGAACGTTGGCGTCTCGCCCATATCAGCATCCCATCGCTGAACTGCACGAGCGAACATTTCACCTTCCGTGTACTGTTCGCACCATTTGAGATACCAATCGGCTTGCTTGACAATTGCTTCATCGTCCGGACTTGTTCTCTTGAGTGTTTCAGCCTGAAGAGCCATCATCATGACCCAATTTGGAGAGAGGGCATAGGTGACATAGGGGTTGCGTTCCATGTCAACGCTTCTCCATTCAGTCCACAGAGAAAAGACTTGGTCGTAGAGGAAGCCGATGGTCAATACTGCGAACATGACTGAGAAGAAAATTAGTGCTAAGCCAATGTACGTACTTGGTATGCCGATAATACTGTCTGAAAAACACAGGCCTGAATCACAGCTCGCTGTAAACCTCCATGAAATATAGGGCCACACAAGGAGTGTGATTGTGGTTCCCCAGAGCAGAAGACCTACCACTGCTTGAGATTGCTGCATTCGCCAATACTGACGCATAGCCCACTTACGGAAAAACGAGTTATTCTCAGGAGATTCAGACATGGTATCGGCCCTTCCACGGGCTGACCCCTCAAGAACTCCACCCACAAATTGAGTCGTTGTAAAGCAATTCTTCTTCTAGCGGGGTATGATGGGTTCATCATGGGCGTTGCAGTTGTCACAGGAGCAAACAGAGGGTTAGGGGCGGAATGGGTTCACCAATTGCTGGAAAGTGGGTGGGAAGTCTATGCTGGTTACCGAAGTGAACCTGGCCGCTTGTCCACTTTTGAAAACTCAAAACTAACGATTCATCAACTTGATGTGCAATCAAATGATTCTGTTGATGCATTTGCAAATCAAGCACCTGAACGAATCGATCTTCTGGTCAACAACGCTGGAGTTGCTGATGGACGATGGAGAAATCTGAATGAGATTGATGATGGTTGGGCGCTTGAAGTCATTGACATCAATGCTTTGGGCCCTGTTCGAGTTGTGAAAGCATTGTATGGGAAAATGAGTCACGATTCTTTGACCAACGTCGCGATGATCAGTAGCCTCATGGCCTCAATTGATGACTGTCATATGGGCCGTTCATACGCTTACAGAGCAAGCAAAACCGCTCTCAACATGTTTACCGTCGCTATGAAAAAAGAAGCGATAGAGGACAATATCTCCTTTGTCATACTTCACCCCGGGTGGGTGAAAACAGACATGGGCGGCGATAGAGCGCCTGTGGAAATACCTGACAGTGTTTCAGGGATGAGGCAAGTCCTTACTACGAGAACTCTAGAGAACACCGGCCAGTTTGTACAGTTTGACGGCGAGATTCTACCATGGTAGATTTTCTCGGTTAGGGTTATCGCCGGTGGCCCGTTCCGCGACACATGGATGACGGTGCGCCAATGTTCACGATGGTAAAATCAAAAACTGTTGGTGATGCTCCTCAAGAGTTATCTGAAAAGTCTCAAGGTCTTCTAGAAACCTTGACGATGTTGTGTTCGTTTTACAGTGCAGAAGATTTGGCAAGTTTTCTTTTCACTCCGATGTTTTCAGAGTTGGCCCGGCAGGACGAGGTTTGGCTTGGGTTTGAGATTGGATTGTATGTCGACCACACAAAAACACTGGAATTATTCCCTTCTCACGTTGAACTCTTGCTTGTTGATAATGCATCGACTGGCGTCTTTTCTGAAAGTATTCATCGCTGCGTTGATGAGCAGGATGTTGTGCAACAATTAGAAAACTGGTACTCGGTTGTTCACTCTGCCGATGCACGGTTTGAATGATTAGTAAAACAACGAACAGCAGGTAAGAGAGCCATCGGCTTCTCTGATTTGACTCATATCGAGAAGGACGGTTTCGAGCCCCATTTCTTGAAGGGTCTTCAAGACGGTTGGGTAGCCCTCAGCAACCAAAACTTGCCCATTAGGGAGGCCGATTGTATTGCAGCCATAGACTTCTTCAGCAGGCATCCACTTCACTTCACAGCCTTCTGGAAGTTCACCAAACGCGTCTTTGGAAAGGAAGCCTTCGGGAGCAAGGATAACCTTGTCCGTAGGTGTTGAACTAATACTTGTCAAATGAAGGGCTTGGTCTGGAATTTCGATGACGCGTAATTCATGGCCAAGATGTGTGAGGAGGTCTTGTAATTCTTCAATGCCGGCATCGTTTGTTCTTGAAGAGCGGCCAACGAAAAAGAGATCGCCCAAACGAAGTATGTCGCCGCCATCCATTCGTGCTTCGCCATGCATTGAGCAGATTTTTGTGCCGGAAAGTTGGCGATTGATAAATTCTGAAATTGGCGGTTGCTCATTCACTCGAGAAGGGTGGCCTGGCACTGGCATTAGCACATGGCCGTCGATGACAACTGCTTGGTCTTCTACGAAGATACAATCTGGATGGTTGTTGTCTTTTGGGAGTATTGTGACTTCCATCCCAGCGTCAACGAGAGCTTGGCAATAAGCGGTGTGCTGTGCTTTTGCAAGTGGAATATCTGTCGGCCCTGAGCCAAAAAATTTGGCAAGAGCGCGATCAAAAGAATCCGGTACGGCACGGGTGAGGGCACGGCTCTTCTGCCCAAGGCGTACCGTTGCCATGAATAAACCGGATTCCCAACCCCCCTTAACGCTTCGCCTTTTCTAGGAAGGCAGTTTCCAGTGAATGGAAACCTAGAGATGCGAGCGGGGTGAAAATAAGCATTCTCAATAGAACGTCGCCAATAAATAAATTAAAGGATATATTTTGGAATTGGTATGCGAACGGTCAAAGATTACTATATCGATGCTTTTAGTGCGGAAAGCCTGTTCGGATTTCGAATGATTATTGCGTGGACCTCTGTTCTCATTTTATTATGGTGTATTGGACTGAGTGCTCTTGTCTGGAGGGCAAATCGTAAGAGTTATGAAAACAAGTTTATGTCTATTTTACTGATATGTGAAGGGATAAAAGCATCTTTTATTATCGCATCAGGGTTCTTGTATATTCGAAAATATGAATGGTTGCAAGACATCCTTTGGCACTGGACAATAGATGTGTTCTTCACTGCCCATATTACTGCTGTCGTAATGTATCTGTGCATACCGATTTATTATCGCCTGAATAGGTTCAGTTTCATGTATAGGCCCGCTTTCAAAAAGCATGCTTGGTATATCGCTCCTGCCTTGGGAATTACAATATGGTTGTTAATTCGAGGAATCCCTGAGTTCCATGTTGCCGATGCTACGTGGATTGTATGTACAGAAGGAGCAATGGCTCAGTTAGATATTTGGTTTGGCTCACACCAGCCATGGATGGATGAGGCTGTCACAGAAATAGGAGTTTGCACAGCAGATTTCGAAACCACAATTACATCTCAACCGGCTGGTTTGTGGATGATTGCACTCGGTTCGCCGCTCGTTTCTTTAATTGCTCTTCTGTTCATTCGCTCCTCCATTAAATCACACCTTGAAGGCGATAACCCTGACGTTAGTAAAAGTTTGACTTCAAGGTCGTTATACATCGGTTTCTTGGGTAAAGTAATTGGATTGCTCTTTTGGTTATCCCTCTTGATTTTCATTAGTGTAGTGCATGGCGGACAAGTTACGTTTGTTGATGAAACTCTCTGGAGATATGGAAGCCCTGATTTTACTGAACGGGTCTTGTATTTCTTGTGGATTTTTTCACTTACGATAACTCCCGCAGCTATTGCATTCGAAGCAATGATGTTCGTTCACGCCACACTCAAAGATACCGTTTTTGGAATCGACAACAACTTGCGAAAAACGTTTAGCACGGCTGTGTTTACTGGTATTGGCCTTGTTGCATTCATCATTGGAAGCGAAGCCATGGAAAGTATCGTTGGTTATGGAATGGCGGGCGGTGTGATTGTTGGTGTCTCGTTACTGGTGATTCGCAAACCGGTTTTAGGAGTGCTTGACAAGGCATCAAACAAATTCATACCTTCCTCTCATACACCAGAAGAAGCCGCATATCTGGATGCCTATGCAACGGCAATGGAAGATTTGATTATTACAAAGGAAGAAAGGAAATTGCTCAACACCGTAGCAGCAGCATACGGAATGAATGAAAAAATTGTAAAACAGTTAGAGTCTGAATACGANGCGATGCTGGNNGAAGANGAGTGAAAAGTGCATGGGGTGTCTTCGTGTCGGATTTCTTATCTCAGACATATGAATCTTGATGCTGTCTCAATCGAAGCTCGAGAAATGGTTGGTCGCTGTTATGCTCATCACACTTGTGAAAAAATTTAGTTGAAGCTGCAAGAGATTATTGCTCGGACTAAATTCATTCATTCTGCAATGAGTGTACGAACGTCTGCAAGGACTAAGTCAAGCACCCAGTCATTATCTCCCCACCAAACGCGCTGGAATCCGTCTTTATCGACAAGGACCGTTCCTGTTGAATGGTTGACGTTGTAAGCATCAGGATGGTGGCGAGCTGAAGCGTTGGAGTCGTTTGCAGAAGTCTCTTCGATGAAAAGACCAACTTCGAAATTATACCAAACTGACATCATCGTTTGATACATTTCAGAATCTTCTTCGGTCGAGTTCGCAGTTAGGTGAGGCCATTCTGTTCCCCGATACAATTTCCAGTCACTCATGGTTTGAGCATCGTCGCGCCATGGGTCAACGGTGATGGTTATGAATTGCGTAACATTGTGTTCTTCAGGAGTTAATTGATTATACATCCAATGAAGGTTTGAGGTGACGATCGGGCAGATGTCAAGGCAGTTTGTGAAGAGGAAAGCGATGACTGTTACTTTTCCTTCCGTTTGTTCAGAATAATTCCATAATCCATCATCGCTTTCATACAAGGTAAAATCATCGACTTTGACAATCGGTTGAATCGGCTCACCATGGAAACTGGTTTCGATTTCTTCTGCACGTAGGCAACCGCTCGTGAGTAAAAGAACAACAACAAAAGCTGGGAAAAATTTCATGATAAACACCTTCAAATTAATTGGCCAAGATAAGCGATGTCGGTTTCGAGTTGAACGATGTATAATCCTGTTGAGATACAAGAGGCATATGTGAGCCCGTTGTGATGTTCAACCGCCCACAAGAAAGGAACCCAGCCGAAATCATAGAAGCTTGAATCGAGGGGCGTCCCATCTTCTCCATGTGGTAAATACCAGCCAACAGTTGCTTCAAAATGTGTTGCAATTCTATCTTCTGGGTTGGATGGGTCAACCAGTGTTTCAACGTCAATAACCCATAGCCCGGCGTGATAATGAGAGATGTAAAGACGCCCATCCCAACCACCGCCGCGGCTTTGGTCNGTNGNTTCATTGGTTTCAAAATAAGCGCTGTCCAAGTTGTGTGGCGAGAANAGTAACCATTCATCAGCATCNGGATAGGCTTCGCAATCAGCCCCGTAACAGTGTTCACTCGCCCAAGGAATNTCCCAATCNCNNATNAGTTTNGGNTGGAATTTNANTTGCCCNTCAATCATCGTGTAGTCTGTTGTGTCAATGAGATAGATGATGCCGGTGCCTACATTNGTTGACAAGACTTCAACCGCCGCAGTTACAAGGTGAACGGGTTCATTCGAATACCCGACNTGTGAGAGNTCAACCATATTTGGAAATGGTTCNGCATAATGGATGTAAGAGACGCGGCCGCCGTTTTCGTTTCCGTTGGTTCCGCTATCAGGGTTGCCGTCTTCATCCAAGTCGAGGAATTCCATCCACTGGCCAACTTCTTCTGCTCGCCAGCGGCATTGGATTGGATTGCCTTGGCCTGTTTTACAAAGTGTTGCGTGAAGCGTATATTCTGCTGGAGAATTCACTGGATGGGGAACATCTGTTACATCAGCAATCCTCAAACCCGCCTCCCAATAACTCCCATAGATGAATGTTCGACCNTATCTTGGGTCNTTTGGATCTTCCCCAGGCCAGAGTTGAACTGTCATATCGTGGATGTAAATCCAACCCCCATTCGTTGCTTCCCAAGCGACCTCATATTCGCCGACCTTGATGATTACTTGGCCTTGGCCAACACCAGGCACCCCGACGATATTGTTTGCTGCTGAGCCATCGAGGTTCATGTGAGCAATCGTTACTCCACCACATGCTTCACCAATGGCATCATTGCACCCTTCATAATCAGGATTGGCAACGAAGATGTACCATTCGCCATCAATCATATGTGTGTAGATGTTGTGGGGGCCGCTTGGATGATCAACNTCATACCAAGAGTCAACATAAACTGGATTTGTCTTGTCNGTTACATCGATTAAAGTTACTGAAACTTGAATCGGGTCATTCCATTCTCCCACGTTTGGGTCGGAATTACCNGGGTCNATAAGCTGGTTTTGCTGAACGATATATTCTCTGCCGTTATATTCGATATACTTGACATCGAGAACTTGGGTGTTNGGNTCGTTGTANACGCCGGTTACCGTGGTATTNTTTGGGTCGGTNACNTCGACGATGTGCATATCATTCCATCCTGCAAGATAGGCATATGTCTCCATGCCATCAGGTGTGGTGGCAACTTGGATTTCTGCATTTCCTGTCGTCGTTAATGAGTTGTAGTCAAGCAATTCCATGTTGTCAGTGCCTGCAATGTGTTGTGAAGCGTTGGAGTGGTCATGCCCTTCTCCTTGGAACAATGGGTCNTCGAAGTTTTGAATCAATATAGCCTCTTCATCCACTGAAGACGAGATACCAAATGTGAGTATCGTTGCTGAACCAAGAAGCACGACAATGAAAATGCCGAGGCCTACTTCCTTCGCGCCCATGGTCTGTGCGATACACTCTTCCGTTTTGTCTTTATGTAAGGTTGTGAAGCGTAAAACATGGGGGGAAGCCGTTGCATCACCGCACTTGCTCTTTTTTTAGCACTGGTCCTCCTTTCCCCTTCCGTCTACGCTCACGAGCAGGAAATCTTGAACGTAATTCTTGTTGAAGATGAGGCGCGTCCAGGGAATGTTACTGACTCGGCTTTTGTCGAGGGAAATGGTATAGTTTTCAGAATGCGAGACAATACAGAAAACGTCTCAATGCAGATACGAATTGACCTTAACCAAGATGGGGTGTTCAATGGTTCTGAAGACAATGTCTCTGTGTGGCTTACCCGTTCGTGCTCCCTTGACGAGAATGGGTCTTTGGTTGATGAAAACTGTGCTGTTTCGCACCAAATCATCTTTGGAAACTCTTCACAAGGAGTTTATGATTATCAAATCGAACGAATGATTGAAAACTCTACGGCTGAAGTTTGGAATTATTCAATTCAAGTTTGGCCAGACATTCACGAAGAGCCTGGTCAGCCAAGTATTGGTGATTGTTTTGGTGCGAATTGTGAAGAAGAAGGAGATGTTGATGCAGTTACAAGTGATTCGAATGAAGATCTTGAGATGATGTTGTACCTTGTCATGGCCCTCGCCACTCTCGGCATCATCATCCTCTTCACAAGCATTCGTAAAGAACGCTTGGAGAAATAGAGTCAAGCGCTAACGGGAGTTTGACTATCCCTCAATCACTGGGCAACGTTCATCCAAGTCATCAATAAGAACGATATTGGCCCATAAATAAGAGGTTCTTACTGGCTTCTTGTGTTTTTTTCTTGATAGCATCTGTGTTTGAAAGAGAACTTCAAACGAATAATGTTCATCGCGTTTCATTGTATCAGTATGATATTGTCATGGTACCTATATCAAACAATCGCCTTTAATTGTTGAAAAAGTGGTCCATTTTACTGGTTTACGGAAATAAATATTAAGAAATCGGTTTTAACCGGTAGATGTTTGGGGGATGGTGCCCGAATAATGAAGTGTTCACTTTCTTTTCATTTTCACATTTGAGCGCAGGTTTGAGAAAGGTATGGCTGGAGGGGGGTTCATGGGCGGCTCAAAGGGGTTACAAGCATTCATACTTGTGGCAGTAATGTTTCTGGCTCCTTTGTCCGGATGTTTTGGCGAAAATATGAGTTCTCGGGTCAATTCAGAAAGCGACGCCGTCATTACGCCAGAGGTGCTGTCAGGTGGTGTCTTTCAAGGAATGACCATCGCTGCAGAAAAGGACATGTCTGCGTTTATTCCCTACCTCATCCTAAACGAAGATTCTGGCTATGTTCAAAATTCAACCGTTGTTGATTTGATGGCTGGAGAATCTGTTTTACTAAATGTGCTTGCGCCACCAAGAACCGATACTGCTCTGGTGATGATTGGAGATTACGGGCGCGATACGTGGCCNATTCGGTCAATTGATGANTCGTGGAAAACATGGTATGAGCGTGGNGGCCACCAGTTGGATGACAACCCAGGTATTGTAAGAATCGCTGGAGTGAATGGTTCCCTTGATACGGTGGAAAACCTCAACGGTAGCGCTGATTCAGCAATTGCAATCACTCTTGAAGTGAAGAGGCAAATGGCTGCAGCATACAGTGAAGCTGATGGTGGGCGGCATTCCACTGGAATCGTTGATGGTCGAACGACGTTCAACTACCTCTCGATGTTATCTGATGAGTCCTCGGACCCCACAGATGCTGCTGACGGCGCTATTGGTTACCTCGACCGGTGGGCGGGGCAAGGAAACGCTGCATACGAAGACGCTGCACAATATCTCATTCAAACACTCGAAAGTTTTGGTTTAGAAGTCATCACCCAGAGATTCACCTATGATTCATTAATGACGGGCGCTCAAAATCCTGAAGCATACAATATTTGTGGCTACAGATTTGGCGACGTTGATCCAGACAAGTGGATGGTGTTTGGGGCACACTTCGATATTGCACCGCCTGTAAATGGTGGAATGTTAGACCCACACATCTTTGGGCGAACATATGGAACACGTGTAGGGGCCTACGACAATACCGCTGGAACAAGTATGGTTTTGACTGTGGCTGAAGCAATGGCTGGGTACAGTACTCGTAACACAATGGTGTTCTGTTTATGGTCGGGAGAAGAAGGTGGAAAGCGAGGAAGTGACTTCTGGACTGATTACTGGGTAAAGGAAGAGAACCCGAATGTTGAAGTTACCAATTATGTGAATTTGGATATGGCTGGCGTGAACTGGCCTGGTGGCGGTGGTGCTCCATGTGGTAACGGCCACGGCGGCGGTGCTGCAGGATGCGACCCTGAGCCTGAAGTCGACCCNGATGGTTATCCAAAGGATTCGGAAGTNTGGCCAATGCGNGTCTATATCGGTCCAAGCCTCGACCACGATGTGATGAACCAACCAGGCATGGTTGGGCTCGCAATGTGGATTGGTTCTGATGCCATCGGCGTTGAAGAGCAAATGGCTCCACTTCTTGGTGAAGGNTATGATGCCGAAACTTGGAAGGTTGATGATTGGATGGCNAAAGACCGNCCTGAAATNATCGTCTATGAAGATACAACTGCACGTTCTGACCACGCAACTTTCCAAGATAATTTAGGCACGGTTACAATGGGCTTTGGAGGCCTTGTCGATGGATACTGGTGCTACCACCAAACGTGTGATACCGTTGATGAGATGGTCGATTGGATGGACACAACCGGCAAAGATTACGGCGATGAACAGTCTGGAACAAGTAACCTGGTTGATGCACTTGATACCATTACTTGGTGGGCCACGTACTCGTTCTTCCACCTTGATGAAACACCGGTTCGTAACGCCTACTTGTGAGGTTACGGTTCAACGGCTTCAGAAGAAGTTAGCAAGAACTTCAAGGAGGTCTTTTGGAGACCAAAGCCCCAAAAGAATTGAAAGGAAAAGAACTGCAAAAACAGAAATGGTAACATAAAACGCGTTTTCATCCCAATCTTTGACTTTTGCACCATCTAAAGGACCCCATGGAATCATGTTGAANAGGCCGAGGAAAAGGTTCGCATAGACCCAAAATACTCCTGCATCGACGAGCATTCGGCCCCAATTTAATTGAGACCCGACCAAATATGCCGCATCCATATTTGCAGCATCAAACGCACCAGTCAGTCCCAAGATTATTCCCCACAAAGGNATNCCAATGAGGAAAAGGCCAAAATTAACCAGCGGTCCAGCAATTGCAATATGGCCGTTTTGACGGCGNGTGACAAGACCTGCAACCATCACTGCTCCTGGGGCCATGAACAAAACGCCGATGAAAAAAGAAATGAACACGCCGAACCTTAATCCACTNGGATCTGCTCGAAATTCAGCCCAACAACCGTTCTTTTTTGCCACGATTTTATGTCCTATCTCATGCAAGAGAAAAGCNGGCCCNACAGCCAAAAGGAGAACTGGCATCGAAAGAAAGAATTGAATGAACCAAGCGTCAAAGCCTGAAGATTGTATNCCCCAAATTCCACCCACNGCCATAAACCCGAGAGCGACNGTGAAGGCAGCTGTTGCAAGCCGAAGGTGTTTCTTTTCTTCCGAACTAAAATGCCATATTTTTCCCTTGTGCATTTGCGCAGGCTTTTGCTGAGACATTCCCATCATCTGAGCAAAGAGAGGATTCATCTTGAGGTTTGAACCCGTATCAAAATGAATGGTCCCATCTGGAGTCTGTCGGGCGTGGACGCGATGTATCCGTGATTTTTGACTTCGGAAGGGGTCGTCATCCAAGATGTCCGCTCTTGGGTCCCTTCCTGCCATGTTTGCCGTTCACTGGGGTTTGCCTTGAAGCCTCGCATCCGAAGTTTGATGCGTTGGCATCANNCCAGAATGATTGGGGCCAGTTATGTCAATGCCGCGACGTGCGATGAAGGAGATGGGTTTTCAAGCCTGCTGCCTTCGATGTGATGCAGTGGATGTCGCTGCATCGACACGATGTAAAAGGTGTATTCGCCGACACACTGCAATACGCGACCATATGGCAAGTGTATCTCATGACGACCCTTTTACACAATTCGCTAAAGAGATGCTCATGATGGCTGCTGCACCTCANCGNCACGACCATGATGAGGTTCACGGCCCCACTCTTCTTGAGCAACAAAGGCTTGCTGCAGGCTTATCCGAACCCATTCCAGAATCAACAATCGAAGATATTGAAGCGGTGTTCGAACAACAAAAAAGCACCAAAAAGCAAAACATAATCCACGATATTGCAAACCAGAACCAATGGAAAGATCAAGCCCCTTCAAAAGAAGTTCAAAAAGAAATGATCGGTATGTTTGAGCAACAAGACCACTCTCAATACGGGGCAAGAACAATTCCGTCAAAGGAAATTAAACCNGTTGACAGAAGTGAAAGGCGCGGTGAGGATTTGGCACTCACCGACCGGCTACAAGCCGCAGCGGCCAACGAGGACTTACCGGAAGAAAAGAAAGATGCTGCATCACAAGAAACTTTTGAGGAATTGCAAAAACAAAGAGAAGATTGGGAAGGTGTTCTTTCGGAAGTCGATGAGTTGCTCAAAGAAAGTAAAAATATTGAAGATTGATTATATCTTTTTTGAAATAGAAATAATTCTTTTACCTCTTGTGAGGAAAATGTTGTTTTTTGGCGGACTTTCTCTTCAAATTCTTCCTGGTGTCGGAAGAGGAACAGATTGTGGTGTTTGAAGTTCATAGGTGATTCTCTGCGTACCTTTTCCCTTCGATTTTTTGCCAGTGATTTCTATGTGCCCAATTTCTGACAGTTCCCTAACGTGCGTCCCTGCGCAAGGACAGAGGTCGATATTGTCACCAATTTTCACAACGCGAAGTTGGTGTACTGATGCTGGAAGGAGGTTCATATTTGTACGATCTGATGGCATTTCAGCATTCACTTCATCTCGTGTCATGGTTGAGTCTGTTACTTTGTGATTGAGGTCTATGAGTGCATTTACTGTTTCTGTAATTTGTGCAAGCATTTCTTCTGTGAGTGATATAGGATTAAAATCAATTCTTGAACGGTCATGGTGTATTTGGTTTCCAACCGTTCGAGCCCCGTTAAAGGATTCATAGACGACTCCGGATACCAAATGTTGAGCTGTGTGCATCCTCATATGTGCGTGGCGCCTTTGCCAATCAACAGACCCTTTTACTTCGTCTCCTGGTTCAAGTTGGTGGTTAGCATCAAGGCTGTGGAGAATGTTTCCACGGCCTCGAACCTCATGCACATTCAAGACTCCGTTTGGACCTTCGAGCGTTCCTGTATCCCAATTCTGTCCCCCGCCAAGCGGATAAAAGAGAGTTCGATCAAGTGAAACTTTATCTCCTTCAACAGAAGAAACCGTTGCGCTAAAATCAGTATAATATCCTGCTTCGATGCTTTGCAGGTACAATTGCTCGGTAGCCATGAGAGGGCGTAGAAGTCTCCTTTGAAGAGGTTTTCATGCATTGATGGATTCCGATTCCAATGGGTCGAAAAGTTCACCATTCGAATCCAACACTAACGAAGGCGTTTTCCACGCATAGTGGAGAGAAATTGTAGCCTCCCACAACGCACGGAAGAACCCGAGTTCCTGGTAATGCCAGCCGCGTTCTTCAGCATATTCTTTGACAAGTGGCGCTGCTTTTGGAAGATTAAAGTGAGAAAGTGTTGGTAAAAGGTGGTGTTCAATTTGATAATCGAGTCCAACGAAGAAGAAGGAACCTATAGGTCCAAATTTGATTCTGCGGGCAGTTTCAATCTGAAGGCGCCAATTTTGATCGTAATCTGTAATGATGGGTCTTCCAGCATGGCCGACGATGAATATAGCTGTAAGGCACGTGCCGACAAGACTCCAAAGAAGAACGTAGAAGCCAAGTGTTACTTGCCATGAAAGTCCAAGGAAAATTGGGAGAGCAAGCCAGAGGATAAAGTGGACGACAATCAGTGCGGTATCGAGCATCCAGATTTTTGTAAATCTCTTCTTCTTTTTTGATTTGAATGGTTTTGAAGCAATATATTTCAGACCATCAAAACGCATGAGATGGCCAACAAGAAGTGATATCGGCCAAAATGTCCAACCTTGTAGGTGTCTTTGGAAGAATTGACGGATAGGGCCGCTCGTGTTGTATTCTTCTTGACTGAATGTAAATGGCCATGAATGAATATCTGGATCAACATGCACGACGTTTGGATTGCCGTGGTGCTTGACGTTGTGTTTATCTCTCCAATATTCCATTGAGAGGCCAGCAAAGAGTGGGAAGACAATGGCGGCCATTGAAAGATTTCCTGCCCTTGAGCGGCAAGCAGAGGAGTGAACGCCTTCGTGACCAGTCATAGCAAGTGTTGTTGAGAATAGTGCGGTAATTGGTATGAGCATTAAACCGAACTTCAATGGAAGGTAAATATGTGCGCTGTAAAGTCCAAAAACAATAATGAAAAGCACGACAACTTTGGTCCAAGATTTACTTGTAGGTCGGTCAAGAAGGTTGGCCTCTTTGAGTTGTTTGCGTAAGCTTGCAAGTGGGTGTGCTGCCATTTTTTCACCTCATGAAGACGTTCTCTTCGACCAAAGGGCGAGGGTCGGGGGTTTTAAGGTGGTGTGTCTGGCGACACCTAATTTGTTTGTTTCAAAAGAAGCGATATGCGCCGCCCCTGTAAAATCTGAGCATCTATACAGCGTTCTTCTGTGTTGATGGGAAGGGAATTTTGAATGGTCTCAATCCACCCGTGGTGTGGCATCCAGGCTTCAGTGAGCTGCCAAACTTCAGTCAAACCTTCTGAACGAGGGAGTATGTAGGCTTCTTCTGGAAGGTCTGTACAGTCTTTGCTTAATGCGGTTCCTCCATGCATTTCAACAAACTCGCTAAAAGTTGGAATGTGCATCTTATCGGAAACTGGTAGTGTGTGTTGTTTTGCACCTGGTGCTTGATATGTCCATTGAACGTCGTTCACTACATGATGACAATCCACTTGTCCTGAATCGTTTGGGCCACCTCCTTGATATTCAATTGTAAATCCTTCTGAAGTCTCGAAACAATTTGTAATCCGAGTTCGAGTGAAAATCTCAACGCCTTTTTTTGCTGCTTCGACGGCAAGATGTTTCAGGCCCCATTCTGAACGCAGTGTATAACCGTCTTCAATCGGGTGAGGTTTGAGAAACTCCAATTGCCCGGGTGTGAGATAGCCAGAAAGGTATGAGAGGTTCTTGATATGGCCTGGTGATTTTGATGGGAGCCCAATTTCAGCATTCAGTTCAAACATTTTGATGTTAAATGCATCAACCAGTTCAAGAGCTGCAGTGAGGTTGGCAAACGTGCCACCGATGAAAATGATTGATTTCATTTAATCACCTTTGAGTGGAACGATCTCAAGAGCAAAAACTGGACATGATGGGATACAGAGTTCACAATGTGTGCAATTTTCTTCATCGACAATTGCCAATCGATCGACAAGAGTAAGGACATTCACAGG
Organism: Euryarchaeota archaeon TMED99; assembly: GCA_002170315.2. Classification (GTDB taxonomy): domain Archaea; phylum Thermoplasmatota; class Poseidoniia; order Poseidoniales; family Poseidoniaceae; genus MGIIa-L1. Next base: position 5,173 of record NHFA02000013.1, on the reverse strand, counting down.
ACATAAGGCAATACATGCTCCACATCCAAAACAACGATCATCATCGACAAGAAACACTTGTCCATCTTGTCGTGTCATGCCAAGAGCATGTGGCTGGGGTTCAAGTCTTCTTCCCTTGATAAAAACCTAAAATTTGTTTTCGAGTGGTCATAGAGAATTGCCGAGGCACTTTTGAGAACATCAGAAAAATAATCTACGTTTAAAATGTGCTCGGAAATTTTTCTGGATAAGAAAGGCGGTGACCAAATATGGCGAAGAAAAGCAATATCGTTTGAACACCCCCTTATTTCCTATGGAGTGATTTACAGTTGTTAACGTGAGTATGTTGAAGAAAGGGATGGAAAGAAACGTGAGTATGCCCCGAAGATTATGGTCGCGACAAGCACTTAACTTAACCACTTAGAAACACATGGAAATTTCCTNGAATACCCAAAAGANTCCTCCAAAGGAAATCAAGGGGTCTCTCTGAAGATGAGAATCAACTTCAAGACATATCAGATTTACCAATCAATTGTTCAGATGGTATTCTACTCACCAGGCCGCACAAGTTCTTACCCAGAAGAACCTCCAACCAAAGGCTATCGTTATCATTACCTTGGNGGNGGAAATGAAGTTGGTAATGTAGGCGTTGTTCTTGAAGATCAAAAACAAACCCGACTCCTTCTTGATTATGGTCTGGCTCCAACAACACCACCTCGTTATCCATCTGAAGCACCAGAAGTTCGGGATGCTGTCATTACGCATTCACATGTTGATCACCTCGGAATGGCACCATGGCTATGTGCGAATCACAGAACTCGTCTTCATGGAACNGCATTGACTGCTGAGATTTCTGAATTAATGTGGTATGATTGCCATAAAGTTAGTTCGATTGAAAAATATCCATTAGCATGGGATAAACGAGATATTGACACTGCTCTNGAATCTTGGAACATCCATCGTTTCAAAGAAGCATGGATGCATGAAGATTGGAAACTCGAACTTCACCGTGCAGGACACATTCCAGGAGCTGCCATGCTCAACATTGAAACGCCGGATAGAAAAATTTTGTTTTCNGGAGATTTTGATACTCGAGACTCCCCCCTTACCAAAGGCGCAGAACCAGTGAAAACAGATACACTGTTCCTTGAAGGAACGTATGGTGGGCGAGAGCANCCACCTCTCCAAGAGGAAGAAATGAGATTTATTCATCACGTACAGCGAGTTGTCGANCGAGGTGGNAAAATTCTCATCCCCGCTTTTGCAAATGGGCGTACTCAAGACATAGTCATGCGATTACACAAACACCTACCACACCTCGACGTTCATGTCGATGGCATGGGTAAAAGAATTGCTAAAATGCAAATGAATCATCCAGAAACCCTTCGAGATGTTCAGGCGTTCAAAGACGCCTGGTCATGGAGCCGTCGCGTTTCAAGTAAATCAGACAGGAAAAAGGCGCTCGACGCTGACGTTATTGTTTCAACCTCAGGCATGATGCAGGGTGGCCCGGCAATTTGGTACCTTAATCGCCTGCGACACGACACCGCCAATGCGATTCTCTTTACAGGTTACCAGGCAGAAAAAACAGGTGGAAGAAAACTTCAAACAGAAGGCAAAGTCAATATTTTTGGAAATGAAACNGAAATCCCATTAGAATGGAAATCGTACTCTTTTTCTACCCATGCTGGACACAAAGAAATCGTCGATTTTGCTGCAGCATGCGAAGCTGAAGAAGTTGTCATTTACCATACAGATCCCAATAATGCTCGCCCACCGCTGGTTGAGGCACTCGAGAAGAACGGCCATATCGTCCACAACCCCGTAAACGGAGTTTCTGAATATCTTGGTGAAGAATACAGCCGAAGTAATTGAATACAACCACAGCGAGCGGTGAACGATACGCATGGCGAGAAAAGCACCTAAAGGCTCCAAGCCCAAAAAAAGAAAGCGAAAGATGCGCCTNTCTTTGAAACAAAAAAAGATGAACACCAAGTCAGATTCGTATACTGATAACCTCGGATGGTCTACAGATGTCGGCCGTACCTTGGGNGACGCACCAACTCAAGCAGCACCTGAAACGCTCAAAGTTCAGTGTGATATGTGTGGATGCATGCTGAAGATTCCGAAACCTAAAAAATCGCGATATACAGTAAGTTGCTCCTACCCTGGCTGTGACCATATAATGAAATTCGACTGAATCGATCATTATGGACGCCGAAGTCCTGTTTTTATGCGCGGGTATTTTCTTTATTTCGATACTTTATTCCAGTGTCGGCCACGGTGGAGCTTCCGGTTATCTCGCACTTCTTTCTCTCACAGCATATGGTGAGATGCAGAGCGCTTGGTTAAAGCAACACGTCTGGGTGCTCAACCTCATTGTCGCCGGCCTCGCCTTCTTTCATTATTCGAAAGCAGGACATCATCTTCTCTCAAAATCACTCCCGTTCATCGCTGCAAGTATTCCATTTGCCTTTGTAGGTGGATTTTTACGCGTTGATGGTGCAATTTATGACACACTTCTCTCAATTACTCTCCTCTATGCAGCNGTTCGTTTGCTTACAGTCAAAGAGCATACTGGTAGTGATGAAGAATTGAAGCCGAGTAAAAACCAAGCATACGCCTTTGGAGCAGGAATCGGCTTTTTCAGTGGAATTATAGGGGTGGGTGGAGGCATCTTTCTCTCTCCATTATTATTATTGAAAAAATGGGCAACCCCAAAATCCGCAGCCGCAACCGCCGCTCTTTTCATTTGGGTTAATTCAGCAGCAGGACTGCTTGGCGCAACCGCTTCCAATCAAATCGTGTTAGAACTTCACACACTCTTGCCGTTTATCGTAGCGGTTCTTTTCGGCGGGTTTTTTGGCTCCAGATACGGTTCACTTTATGCGAAACAAGCAACAGTTCGAAATTTGCTTGTTGCAGTACTTCTTCTAGCATCTTTCAAACGAATCTCAGAATTTTTCTTCTAATACCTCTACCGCGAACCTCAAACACATCGAACCAATGGTGTAACTATGGCCGAGACTCCTTACTTCGTTTCATACCCTGAAGCGTTACGGATTCTCAAACTCCACCCACTCACTCTTTCAACAGAGTTCAAAACACTTGATGAAGCGTTTCATCGTATTCTTTCCTCGGACCTCGAATCAAAGGTCGACGATCCACGTTTTGATAACTCAGCGATGGATGGTTTTGCCTTTCGCTATGAAGATTCAACATCACCGCCACGTGAGTTAAAAATTATTCAAACTATTCAAGCAGGTTCGAACGCCCTTGCTACACCCTTAGCATCTGGTCAAGCAGCACGCATTATGACGGGCGCTCCAATACCAGAAGGTGCAGATGCTATACTTCCCATTGAGAAGTGCGACGTCGACCAAGAAAAATCAACCGTATCCCTTCTTGAAGAAGGAAAAAAACACTTCATTCGAAAGCAAGGAGAAAACCTGAGTAAAGGCCAAGTTTCTCTGAAGAAAGGCGCCCTACTCACCCCCTCTTCAATCGGACTTTGTGCCACAATGGGTTACCCAGAAGTCCCTGTTTATACCCAAGCAAAAATCGGGATTCTTTCAACAGGCGATGAATTGAAATTTCCCGGAGAGGAGTTAAGAGAGAATGAGATTTATGAGTCAAACTCATTTGGATTATCCAGTCTTGTTCAACAGCACGGACATCATTCCAAAAGGTATGATTCAGTCATCGATTCCATCGATGAGTTGCGTGAGAAACTCAATACTGCGGCGCAAGAATGTGACTTGATTTTAACATCCGGCGGCGTATCAATGGGTGAATGGGATTTGGTCCGCAAACTCATGGAAGAAGAAGGCGACATCAAATTTTGGCGAGTTAAAATCCGACCCGGATCTCCACCGTTGTTTGGCTATTGGAAAGGCACGCCCTTGTTTGGATTACCAGGAAACCCAGCAAGCAGCCACGTAGTTTTCCGAATGCTCGTAGCCCCTTACCTCCGCCATTCGACCTCTGGTGGCGGGATTCAAGAAAGGAAAATACGAGTCCAACTTGCCCAATCTCTCAAAGCCGATGAACACTTTCTCATCCTTCGTAGAATTAAAATCGATATGAGTGGAGACCAAATACTCGCATATTCAACAGGATACCAAGGCTCTGGCAACCTCAATAGCCTTGTTCTCGCAGACGGTTTAACTTTACTTGAACCCGGCCATACTGGTGAAAAAGGCACGTGGTGTGAAGCCCTTCTTTTGTAGGTGATATCATGAAATTTACAATAGAAAACCCAACGAATCTTTTGGATGCACTCACAGAGTGTATGCCAAACACTTCACGAAGTAAACTACGAAAAATGCTGACAGAAGGCAGGATACATGTTGATGGCACTCCCGAACACAAGGCAAAAAAGGAACTCACAGCTGGTGCACAAATAGAAATCCTCAGTCGCGTTAAAGCACTGGAAATCACGCCAGCACCTGTTTCAAAACAAAAGAAATCGAACCTGAACATCCTTTGGGAAGACGATGCAATTCTCGTCGTTGAGAAACCTGCCGGGCTTCTCTCGATTGCTACAGACAAACTCGAGCGCGACACCCTCCATGCTCGATGTGTCGAACACCTGCGCTTAGAAGATGAGAAAAATTGGTGTTTTATCGTGCATAGACTTGACAGAGATACTTCTGGAGTGATGGTGTTTGCACGGCATCAACGCCACAAAGAATATCTCCAAAACCAGTTCGCAGAAAGAGAGGTTCATCGGACATATCACGCTTTAGTAGAGGGCCGCCCGAAGCAAATGCAAGGAACAGCTCGAGAGTGGTTGGTTGAAGATAAAAACCTCTTTGTTAAACGTGTAAAATCTACTTTCCATGGCTCGAAAGAAGCCATCACACATTGGCAAGTTATCGATACGGACAACCACACTTCACTCATTCAAATTAGTATTGAAACGGGCCGGCGACATCAAATTCGAATGGCGATGAGGTCACTTGGTTGCCCGGTTGTTGGGGATGAGTTGCATGGTGCGGAATCCAACGCTTTCAGCCGAGTTTGCCTTCACGCTTCTTCACTTGAATTTCTTCACCCCGAATCAGATGAACCCGTCCGCTTTGAATCAAAAATTCCTTTTGTTTAACGGTGCGATTGAGCTGAATAATTCCGAGACTTCTTGAACCATCGACGAGCGCAAGTAAGTGATACCATGGTTGAGGAGGGGCATGAA